>JAHDDS010000040.1:0-4673 GCA_020629235.1 Planktomarina sp. | reverse complement strand
ACCGAAACGGGCCTGCCCGCCAAAGGCGACGGGTCGGTTCTGTTGCTGGCCTGCGGTGCCCTGGCGCGCGAGGTGATGGCCGTGCGCGATGCCAACGGGCTGGCGCATTTGGACCTGCACTGCCTGCCCGCCAAGTATCACAACGAACCCCACAAGATCGTGCCCGCGGTGGAAGACGCCGTGGCCAAATACCGCGACGACTATGACCAGATATTCGTCCTGTATGCCGATTGCGGCACGGGCGGACTGTTGCAAGCGGCCTGCGACAAGCTGGGGGTGGAAATGTTAAAAGGCCCGCACTGTTACAGCTTCTTCGAAGGGAACGATGCTTTCGCCGCCCGGGACGAGATGACCGCGTTTTACCTGACCGATTTTCTGGTGCGCCAGTTCGATGCCTTTGTCTGGAAACCCCTGGGCCTGGACCGCCATCCAGAGCTGTTAGAGATGTATTTCGGCAATTACGACAAGCTGGTGTACCAAGCCCAAACCGACGACCCGGACCTGACCGCCAAGGCCCAAGACTGCGCCCAGAAAATGGGGCTGGCGTTTGAACGGCGGTTCACAGGATATGGCGATTTGGCCGCCGGAATGAAGGCGCTTTAACACCCCTTGTGTGGGACAGCCCCAAATGTTTCGCACGCGAAACAAATTCGGCCAAGCCATTGATATTCCCACCAGATTCGGCGAATTTTATGGAAAGTAAAGATGGCGGGCGTTGGGGCAACAGATCGTTAACCCCCAACACCTGGGGGTCAGGCTGCGCCTTGCAGCCGTGCGATCATAGCGCGCAAACCGTTGGACCGTTGCGCCGACAGGTGCCCGTCCAACCCCAAACGCTTCATTTCCGCCATGGCGTCGATCTGGGCTGCCTGATCCGCAGGCACCCCCACAAACAGCGCCTGCAACACGCCGATCAGACCTTTGACGATGATGGCGTCGCTGTCGCCTTGAAAAGCGATCTTGCCGCCGTCGTCGGTGATGTGCAGCCACACTTGGCTGGCGCAGCCGTCCACCTTGGTGGCGGGCACCTTCAGGGCATCGTCCATGGCGGGCAGCGATTTGCCCATGTCGATCACGTGGCGATACCGGTCTTCCCAGTCGTCCAGGAATTCGAACGTGTCCACCAAGTCTTCGAATGCAGGTTGCGCCATTATCGCCCCTCCTTGTGCCTTGGGCATCTAGGGCCGCTGGTCAGAAAAATCCAGTCGGACTTTTCTTTCGGTCCCGGCCCGGCTACCAAAGGGGCAAGCAACGCGGGGGCTGTTATGCGGGTCATTGTTTTGATGGTGGTGGGCTTTGGTCTTTTGTCGGGCTGTGCTGCTGTGTCCGACAGCCGGTTCAACCCGCTGAATTGGGGGCGCGGCACCGCGGCGGACCCAGTGCCTGAAAATATCAAACCCTTGGTGCCCGAAAGCAAAAAGGTCCAGGTGGTGGACAACCGCGTTCTGGTGGGCAGCCTGTCGGGCCTGGACGTGGCCAATGTTCAAGGCGGCGTCATGGTGACGGCCACAGGGCAAGCCAGCGTTGCGGGCGCGTTTAACGCCGAACTGGTGCAAACGGACATCGACGACGGCGTGCTGACCTTGGCATTTCGCGTCCAACACCCCGGCACAGCCGTGGCAGGCCGCCCCACGCAAGTGTCGGTGGGCACCTTCATCAGCAACAAGACCCTGGCGGGCGTGCGCATCATCCGGGTGATTTCGCGCACCAACACCCTGTCGCGCCGGTCTTGATGGGGTAAGGCTGCGGGGGCGTTGCCCCTGGCCGAATGATGCCTGGGCCATCAGGCCGCGTGGTGCGCGCTTAAACTTCGATCAATCGGACTTTGTTGCCTTGCAGACCGATGGCCACTTTGCCGTCGCACAGGCGCAACGCGTCATTGCCGAACACTTCCTTGCGCCAGCCCTGCAGGCACGGCAGGTCCCGCATTCCGGCCGCGATGGCATCCAGATCGGCGGCGGACGCCAGCATTTTCTGGGCCACATTGGACTGGTCGCATTTGGCCTTCAGCAGCACGCGCAGCAAATCGGCCAAGGCGGGGTTCACGTTCATCTTTTCGCGGCTGGTGTCGGGCTTTGGGTAATCTTCCGCCGCATACGCGCTGGCCCGTTCAATGGCCGCCAGGATGCCGTCCGCGATGTCGCCCTTGCGCGCTTCGCGCAGCAACAGACGGGACTTGCCCAGGTCCTTCAGCGACCGGGGCTTGGTGGATGCCAGTTCCACCAAAGCGTCGTCTTTGAACACCCGGTTGCGCGGCACATTGCGGGTCTGGGCATGGCCTTCGCGAAAGGCCGCCAATTCCTTGACCGCTGCCATAAACTTGCCCGATGTGGTGCGCGTCTTGACCCGCTTCCACGCGTTTTGCGGCGCAATTTCATAGGTGGCGGGATCGGTCAGAAAGTTCAGCTCTTCTTCCACCCAGTGGGTGCGTTTTGACGCCTCCAACTGGTCGGCCAGATGTTCATAGATGCCGCGCAGGTGGGTCACATCGGACACCGCGTAATTCAGTTGCGCATCCGACAGCGGGCGGCGCGACCAGTCGGTAAAGCGGCTGGATTTGTCGACGCTGGCTTGGGTGATTTTGCGCACCAGGGTTTCGTATCCCACTTGGTCGCCAAACCCGCACACCATGGCCGCAACTTGCGTGTCGAACAGCGGCTTGGGCATAACGCCGAATTCCAGCCAGAAAATTTCCAAGTCTTGCCGGGCCGCGTGGAACACCTTCACCACGCGTTCGTCGCGAAACAGATCGCACAGGGGCGCCAGGTCGATCCCGTCTGCCAGCGGGTCCACCACCACCGCCTCCCCGCCGTGGGTTTCGGGGATGGCCAATTGCACCAAGCACAGTTTGGAATAGTACGTCCGTTCGCGCAGAAATTCGGTGTCAGCGGTCACATAGGGGGCCTTGGCCGCTTTGGCACAAAACGCCGCCAGGGCGTCGGTGGTGGTCAAAATGTTCATGGCGTCCTTGGGGGGATAGGGGCAGATGACAGGCGGTTGATCTTGGGTTGGGATGCTCCCTAACGACTTTCGCCTTCAAAAGAAAGATGCAGCGGGTCCGTGGTGCCCTGCAACAGGCGCTGGACAACGGCCGGGTACAGGCGGTGTTCCATCCCCAGCACCCGCGCGGCCAGGGTTTGGGGCGTGTCGCCCGCCAAGACGGGCACGCTGGCCTGCCCCAAGATCGGGCCATCGTCCAAAGCGGCCGTCACCCGGTGCACCGTGCAGCCGTGGCGGGCGTCGCCCGCGTCCAAGGCGCGCTGGTGGGTGTGCAGGCCCTTGTATTTGGGCAGCAGCGACGGGTGGATATTCACCATGCGCCCGTCCCAGTGCGCCACGAACCCAGCCGTCAGCACCCGCATGAACCCCGCCAGGCAGATCAAATCCACATCGTGGCGCGCCAGCCGGTGGGTGATCTGCGCTTCAAACCCCGCGCGGTCTTCGCCAAAGGGGCGGTGGTCGATCACTTCTGTCGCGATGCCGTTTTCTTTCGCCCATGCGATGCCGCCCGCCGTTGCGTCATTGGACACCACCACGCGCACGTCGCCTGCGCGCACCCCGGCCACCAGGGCCTTCATATTGGACCCCCCGCCCGAAATGAAAACCGCCAGCCCCGGTCGCGTCACAAAAGCGCGCCCTGGTATGCAACCCCCTGCCCGGACGTCACCTGCCCCAAGACAAAGGCCCGTTCGCCCGCAGCATTCAAGTCCGCCACCACGCTGTCGGCCACGTCCGCGCCGCAGGCCAGCACCATGCCCACACCGGCGTTGAAGGTCTTCAACAGCTCTGCCTGATCCATGGCGCCTTGGGCGGCCAGCCAGGCAAAGACCGGCGGCAAGGTCCAAGCGTTCAGATCAATCTGGGCCCCCAACCCTTCGGGCATCATACGCGGCACATTTTCGGTCAAACCCCCGCCCGTGATGTGGGCCATGCCTTTGATGCGGCCATCGCGAATGCCCGGCAACAGCGGCATGACATAGACCCGCGTGGGCGTCAGCAAATCCGCCCCCACCGTGCCGTCGCCCCATGGGCAGGCATCGTCCCACGACAGCCCCGCGTGTTCCACCAAGCGGCGCACCAGGGAAAAGCCGTTCGAATGCACCCCGTCACTGGCCAGGCCGATCAACACGTCGCCGTCTGCGATGCCCGCGGGCAAGCTGCGGCCCCGTTCCATGGCCCCCACGGCAAAGCCCGCCAGATCGAAATCCCCAGGGGGATACATGCCGGGCATTTCTGCCGTCTCCCCCCCGATCAGCGCGCTGCCCGCTTGGCGGCAGCCCAGGGCGATGCCTTCGACAATGCGTGCAGCGTGGTCCACCGACAATTTGCCCGTGGCAAAGTAATCCAGAAAGAACAGCGGTTCCGCGCCTTGGCAGATCAAATCGTTCACGCACATGGCCACCAGATCGACGCCCACGTGATCCACGTGCCCTGTGTCGATGGCGATGCGCAGCTTGGTGCCGACCCCATCTGTTGCGGCCACCAAGATCGGGTCTTCAAAGCCCGCCGCCTTCAAATCGAACAACCCGCCAAAGCCCCCCAGCCCCGCCATGACCCCGCTGCGATTGGTGGATTTCGCCGCCGGTTTGATCCGGTCCACCAACGCGTTGCCAGCATCAATATCCACGCCCGCATCGGCATAGGTGACGGGGGTTTTGGGATCGGTCATGGGC
>JAHDDS010000039.1 GCA_020629235.1 Planktomarina sp. | reverse complement strand
TAACCTTGCCAAGGTTAGGGTCGTGAGTTCGAATCTCATCGCCCGCTCCAAATAAACAGCTTCAAAATGCTGCACGAATTACGCCGTCCCATGGGGCGGCTTTTTCATTTAGGGGTCGTCTTGCCGCGACCAACCCCTGCAATCCGCACCAAACTGACCATGCAGCACATACCCGGGATACCCCTTCCCCTGCCGACCGCGCGCGCCTATACACCCGCGTGATGGCAAAGGGTGTGAACAGATGCGCACAGCGACGATTGAACGGACCACGGCGGAAACCAAGATCAGCGTTCAGGTGAACTTGGACGGCACTGGGACCTATGACAACCAGACCGGCATCGGGTTTTTCGACCACATGTTGGACCAGCTGTCGCGCCACGCGTTGATCGACATGACCGTGCGGTGCGACGGGGATTTGCACATTGATGACCACCACAGCGTGGAAGATGTGGGCATTGCCCTGGGCCAAGCTGTGGCGGCGGCTGTGGGCGACAAAAAGGGCATTCGGCGGTACGGGGATTGCCACTTGGCCATGGACGACGCGCTGGTGCGCGCGGCTTTGGACATTTCGGGGCGGCCGTACCTGGTGTGGAACGTGGATATGCCCACGGCCCAAATCGGCACCTTTGACACGGAACTGGTGCGCGAATTTTTCCAAGCCTTCAGCACCCATGCGGGGCTGACGTTGCATGTGGACAAATTGCACGGGCTGAACAGCCACCACATCGCGGAAGCGGCCTTCAAATCCGTGGCGCGTGCCTTGCGCGACGCGCTTGAAACAGACCCGCGCAAGGCGGACGCGATCCCGTCCACCAAGGGGACCCTGTGACGTGCTGACCGCGCTGATTGACTATGACAGCGGCAATTTGCATTCGGCGCAAAAGGCGTTCGAACGCATGGCCGCTGATCTGACGGACGAAACCGTGGTGGTGACATCGGACGCCGATGTGTTGCGCCGTGCCGATCGCATTGTTCTGCCGGGCGACGGGGCGTTTCCAGCGTGCAAGGCCGCATTGACCGACCGGCGCGGGTTGTTCGAAGCCCTGGTGGAAGGCGTGAACCGTGACGCCAAGCCGTTCCTTGGCATCTGTGTGGGCATGCAGATGATGGCCACGACGGGCTGGGAATACGACAAAACCCCGGGCCTGGACTGGGTGGGCGGCGACGTGCGCGCCATCACCCCCACAGACCCATCCATGAAGGTTCCGCATATGGGCTGGAACGATCTGGTGGTGACCGGGGCCCACCCCGTGTTGGACGGGATAGAGACGGGCCAGCACGCGTATTTCGTGCATTCGTATCAGTTTGAAGTTTCAGATCTGGCGCAACGCCTGGCCCATGTGAACTATGGCGGGGATGTCACGGCGATTGTGGGAACCGGCACGATGATCGGCACGCAGTTCCACCCAGAAAAAAGCCAGAGCACGGGGCTCCGGCTGATTTCGAATTTCTTGAAGTGGCGGCCGTAACCTTACAGGCGCGTCCAGGATTGGCTGCGGCAGATGATGCCCCCGGCCACACAGCCGCTGACCTTCAGTTTGTTGCCGCTTAGCGCCATTTTGGACTTATAGGTTTTGTCCGTGTCGGGTGCCCAGATGGTGCCGCCGGAATACTTGCCGCCCCCGTTGGCTTTCATGCCGTTGATGATTTTGCGCCCCACGATGGACGTGTTGTCGTTGCCCACCACTTTGGTGATTGTGCCGCAGATGTTGCTGCCGCACGGGGCGATTTTGACGTGAATGTATCCGCCTGTTTCGCCGGGCTGGGACTTCCAAGTGCCCACCACAGGGTCCGCCATTGCGGCCCCGGCCACCATCACCATCGCCGCAGCGGTTGCGAGAATTCGTTTCATTTCAGTTCCTCCCTGACATGTTCTTCAGACATGGTGGCCGCAGTCTGCCCGCAAAACCACACCTGGGGCAAGCCTGACGCAAGGTCGCTTTGCACTTCCCCCACCCCCGTGGCATAGGCCTTTTGACGTAAATTGGGCCGAAGGGCAGCGCCATGATCCTCTATCCTGCGATTGATTTGAAAGACGGCCAAGCGGTGCGCTTGGTGCACGGGGACATGGACCAAACCACGGTGTTCAACGACAACCCCGCCGCCCAGGCCCGGGCCTTTGAAGACGCAGGCTGTGCATGGGTGCATTTGGTGGATTTGAACGGGGCCTTTGCCGGTGAACCGGTCAACGGCGCAGCGGTGGAAGCGATCTTGGATGCGGTTACGGTGCCCTGCCAGTTGGGCGGCGGCATCCGCGACATGGCCACCATCGACGCGTGGATCGACCGCGGATTGGCGCGGGTCATCTTGGGGACTGTGGCGGTGGAAAACCCTGATCTGGTGCGCGACGCCGCCGCCAAACACCCCGGCAAAATCGCCGTGGGGCTGGACGCCCGCAATGGGCGCGTCGCGACACGGGGGTGGGCCGAGGAAACAGACCTGATGGTGACAGACCTGGCAAAGTCCTTTGAAAACGACGGGATCGCCGCGATTATCTATACCGACATCAACCGCGACGGGGCCATGGGCGGGCCGAATATCCCCGCGACCGCAGCCTTGGCCCGCGCCGTGTCCATCCCTGTCATTGCGTCGGGCGGGGTATCGTCCATGGCGGATTTGCAGGCGTTGAAAGACACGGGCGTGATTGCCGGGGCCATTTCTGGGCGCGCACTTTATGACGGGGCGATTGACCTGGGCCAGGCCCTAGGTGCCCTGGCGGCGCGCTGACGCTTCGCGCAACCACTGCACCAGCGCCCAGCCCAACGGCGGCAGCAGCAAAACAAACTTCGCCCGTGTTGCCCAAACATGGGCGTCCACTTGGGAAAAATCACCCGACAGCATCTGAAGGTTCATGGCGTTTTCCCAGAAATCAACGCTCATCCCCGCCAGAAGCATCCCGCTGAACACCAGGCGCAACGTCCCTTGGGCATAACGGCGCAACGCAAACAGCCCCGCCAAAGTGTACGCCACCGGCAACGCAGAATCGAGTACGGCAGTCCCAAACCGGTGCCACTGAATATCTTCGGCCGTATAAGCCGACATCACGGCAATCAGATGTCCCTTGGACAGGGTGAAATCCAGCGACAGCCCAGGCGTCAGAAAGGCGAAATAGATGCCCAGGGACACCAGCATCACCAGGGCAAAAATGATAAGTTGGGTGACGATCTTAAAACTTGGCATACCCGCACCATAGGCACGTTGTCCAAGATGCCAACACCTTCTTCCAAATTGCGGCGGTCTGGGGCGGGCAATGCACCCTTCCCTTGTCGCGCATTCCAACTTACACCAGCGCCATGTTGAAAACGCGCATCATTCCCTGCTTGGACGTCGCCGAAGGCCGCGTGGTCAAAGGCGTGAATTTCGTGGACCTGGTGGACGCAGGCGATCCCGTGGAAGCGGCCCGCGCCTATGACGCGGCGGGCGCGGACGAACTTTGCTTTTTGGACATCAAAGCCACCCATGAAAACCGCGGCACGATGTTCGATTTGGCCCGGCGCACGGCAGAACAATGTTTCATGCCGCTGACCATCGGCGGCGGCGTACGCACACCCGAAGATGTGCGCGCCTTGCTGCTGGCGGGGGCGGACAAAGTCAGCTTCAATTCAGCCGCCGTGGCAGACCCCGACGTGATCGCGCAATCGGCCAACCAATTTGGCAGCCAGTGTATCGTCTGCGCCATCGACGCCAAAACAGTGTCCCCCGGCAAGTGGGAGATTTTCACCCACGGCGGGCGGCGCGAAACCGGCATCGACGCTGTGGACTTCGCCAAAACCATCGTGGCCAAAGGCGCGGGGGAAATTTTACTGACCAGCATGGACCGGGACGGCACACGGGCGGGGTTCAACCTGCCCCTGACCCGCGCCATTTCGGACGCAGTGTCGGTGCCTGTCATTGCGTCAGGCGGGGTGGGCACGTTGGATCACTTGGTGGAAGGGGTCACCCAAGGGGGCGCCAGCGCGGTGCTTGCAGCATCCATCTTTCACTTCGGGGATTTTACCATCGGCGAAGCCAAAGCCCACATGGCCGCCGCCGGCATTCCCATGAGGATGCAATGATGACCCTGGACGACCTGGCCGCCACCATCGCCGCGCGCAAGGACGCGGACCCGGACGGGTCTTGGACCGCCAAGCTGTTGGCCAAAGGCCCCGAAAAATGCGCGGAAAAATTCGGCGAAGAAGCGGTGGAAGCCATAATCGAGGCGGTGAAGGGCGACAAAGCCGCGCTGACCAGCGAAGCCGCAGATGTGCTGTACCACTTGCTGGTAATGCTGGCGTCACGCGATGTGGCCTTGGCGGATGTCATGGCCGAACTGGACCGCCGCCAAGGCACATCCGGCATCGCGGAAAAAGCCGCCCGCCCCAAAGGCTGACGGCGCATAGTCACCGCCCCATCGGGCCGACCACCTTCAGCGTGAACGACAAAAAAAGCCCAGGCACAAGGCCTGGGCAAAGTCGGGAACGAGGGACAGTGATTAATCGGGCGGATGTTCCAGGCCGCCCTGTGTCTTCACTTAAGAACGCATGCAACTGCGTGAAGATCGTCTCATGAAATTGTGAACGCCACGTTAACCCAGAACCTTGGGCCAGTTGGCGTCTGCGGCTTTGACATTGGCATCTTTGCTGATGGCCCAACGGGCGCGCACGGCTTTGTTGAAGTTCAGGTACAATTTGCCTTTGTGGACGGACCACGCGTTGGGGGACGTGGACGCTGTGTATCCTTTGGACACCGCCCAAGCACAGTATCCGCCGTATTGCGGGGCGTATTTGGCGGGGTCTGCATCGAACATCGCCTTGTGGTCTGCACTGGCAAATTGAAATGTCGCGCCGTTCCAGTCGCTGGTGTGGGCCGCACGTCCTTCCACCGGTTTTTCCATGGTGAAATACGCCACAGGGTCATAGCCGTTGATGGCCACATTGCCCGTGGCATAGACGGGCGGCTTGGCGGCCAGTGCGGGGGTGACGGCAGCCAAAGCAGGTGCGGCGGCGGCGGCGATCAAGAAGGTGCGGCGGTTCAACATTGGGGTGTCCTTTCCAAGGCGAGAGAGAGTGTCGTTGGACAGATATCTGACAACCGCGCGGGCGTTTGCAAAGACCCCTCGCCCGCTTGTGACGGGCTGTAACAGTTGCAATGTCAGTCGAAGACGTCTTCCAGTTCGTCCCAGATCTTTTCAGCCAACCACGTGAATTTGCTTTTCTTTTTCTTGCGCTTGCGGTCTTTTTTGCGGTCCCATTTGTATCCTTTGATGGGATCATCGGGCTTCACGCGGATGCGCGACGGCTTTACGGTCGCAGGTTTGACCGGGCCGTCGTGGGGCTTGGATATGGGCATTTGTTTCAAATCGTGCAGCGGTGCGCCGCAGCTGGAACAGGCCAATTCGTGGCGTGTGGTGCCCTTCAGCGACAGCGCGGTGCGCGCGCCGCAGTAACAACATGTCGCGATTTTGTCGCCAAAGCCCATGGATCAGTCCCCTTTCGTCACCTCATATAGGGCGACTGCTGCAGCATTTGAGACGTTGAGCGACCCAAATCCGCGTTTGGGGTCGATTTTTGCCAGAACATCGCAGGTGTCGCGGGTCTTATCGCGCAAGCCGGGCCCTTCGGCCCCCATGACAACGCCGATGGGGCCATCGGCCATCTTGCCCAAATGGCGAATGTCCGTGTCCGCCAACCCGTCCAGGCCCACCAGAAAATAGCCCATGTCCTTCAGCCGTTCCATGGCGGTGGCCAGGTTTTGCACCCGCAGATAGGGTTGGCGTTCCAATGCGCCGCTGGCGGTTTTGGCCAAGGCCCCGGTTTCCGGCGCAGAATGGCGGTGGGGCGCGATCACAGCGCGCGCGCCAAAAACTTCGGCCGACCGTAAAATGGCCCCGACGTTGTGGGGGTCGCTGACCCGGTCCAACAGAACCACCACATTGGCGGTGTCGGCATCGGGCCGCAGTTGATCCAGGCTGCCCCAGTTCAGCGGCTTAACTTCCAACGCAGCACCTTGGTGGACGGACTGCGGGTCGATGGGCGCTTTGAATTTGCGCGGGTCTTGCAAATCAGGCGTGATGCCGCTGGCGGCGATGGCGTCGGCCAGTTTGTCGGCGGCGTTTTTGGTGACCAAAAGTTGCAGCTTTTCACGGTCAGGGTTCATCAACGCGTCGCGCACGGCGTGCAGGCCGAACAGCCACACGGTTTCAGCCGCGGCGGCGCGTTTGCCGCGTTCCTTTTCCACCACCCACTTTGGCTTTTTCATGGTGCCGTCCCTTCGCGTTTGGCCGCAGCATTTGGGGGCTTGTGCACCCGGGTCCCCCCCGAAGGCAAGGGCGGCGGATTTTCATATTGACGGCCCCCGCGCCGCTGGATATCTGGCGTCCATTGGTTTGGGCGACGTGCTGCAAGGTGCGGCAGCGGACTGTAACTCCGCCGAGGCGACTCATGCCTGGTTCGATTCCAGGGTCGCCCACCATTTTCTAAACATCTGACGATTGATATCTTATCACCCCAACGCAAATGTATCGATTGCGCATGGGTGGATTTTTTCTTCTCAAGGAAAGTCCGGATATTTCTGAATTATTCTAAAACGTTGCCCGCGTGATCCATGTGTTCAGACACCGGTGCCCCCCTTGCGGACGTTTAGTTTCCCAAGGCTTCATCATAATTCGCACGTGCGGTGTCGATCGTCGCCAGGTTACCAAGCGCCCAGTGGCCCAATGCAACTACGGGTTCGCGGAATGACTCGCCCAACGGGGTTAGATTGTATTCGACTTTTGGTGGGATCGTCGGGTGGTACGTGCGATTGACCAGACCGTCGCGCTCAAGCTCCTTCAGTGTAAGGCTCAGCATACGCTGTGAGATGCCCAGGTTTCGCTTTAACTCATTAAAACGAAGCGTCCCGTACTCGGCCAACGATATGACAACCAGAACGCTCCAGCGATCACCGACACGCGACAGGACTTCGTTGATACGTTTGCAATCAGGGCATCGCTCTGCGTCAATCATGTTGGTTCCTTTTGTGTGACCAAGGTTCATTTTTGTGCCTTCTTGCAGCGGGTTTAGGTTCCCAATACATCGTCGGTATCAAATTTATACTGCACCCGCGAGGTGCCAGCAATAGGACCACCCCCAATGACAAAAAGCCCCCTTCTCGACCAGTTAAACTGGCGCTACGCGACCAAAAAGATGGACCCAAACAAATCTGTTCCACAAGAAAAGTTGGACACGATCATTGAGGCGATCCGCATGGCCCCGACATCAAGCGGGACCCAGCCGTTTGAGCTGTTCGTCGTGACCAATAAGGGCGTGCTGGAAAAAATCCAAAAAGCCGCTGGCGATCAGGGCCAAATTACCGATGGGTCCCACCTGTTGGTCTTTGCGGCTTGGGATAACTACACGTCTGACAGGATCGACGAAGTTGTCGATCTCAATGTTGAAGCGCGTGGCGACCTGCCAATGCTACACGCCTATTATGACAGTCTGAAAAGCAATTATGTTCCTCGTGACGCCGAGGTGAACTACGCCCATGCAGCCCGCCAAGCCTATATCGCATTGGGTGTGGCCCTGGTTGCTGCCGCAGAACAAAAAGTCGACAGCACCCCAATGGAAGGATTTGACCCTGCCCAAGTGGACGAGATTTTGGGCTTGAAAGAACGCGGCCTGCGCTCTGTTGTCTTGCTGCCCTTGGGGTATCGTGACGAAAGCGGCGATTGGTTGTTGCCAATGGGCAAAGTACGCAAATCCCGCGACACCATCGTCACAGAGGTCAACTGACATGAGCATTCTTCGCAAACTTTTCCGTGCCGCGCCGACCCCAACACCAGACGGTGCATTCAGCCCATCCCCCTTGGCGATTAAGCTGGGGACATCGTCCACCACGGATTACGATGGCGGCGCATACGCGACCAAGTTCAAAGGCGACAAATCAAAGGTGCTGATGATCTGCACCCAAGAACGCAACATGACGATGGCGAACGGCAAGAAATTCTCAACTGGCAACCATCCCGTCGAAATGGGGCTGCCCATGTTGCACCTCATCAACGCCGGATTCGAAATTGACATTGTGACGCCGACAGGCGCACCCGTCGCAATCGAGATGTGGGCAATGCCCAGCGATGACGCAGATGTGCAAAAACTATATCGCGACTACGGGGATGCGTTTGCAAACCCCGGCAGTCTTGCCGATTTCGTGGCCAACGACATGACCGACGATGCGCCCTACGCGGCTGTTTATATACCGGGTGGTCACGGCGCCATGCTTGGGTTGCCGGACAATGCCGATGTCGGCAAAGCGCTGCATTGGGCACATAATCAGGGGCTATACACACTCGCACTTTGCCACGGACCCGCCGCTCTGTTGGCGGCCGAAAATGACGGTGACTTTTTGTATTCGGGCTACAAAATGACGGTCTTTCCTGATTCAGTGGACAAACAAACCCCAATGATCGGGTATCTGCCCGGCCCGATGCCGTGGTGGGTTTGCGAGAAACTGACCGCTTTGGGCGCAGAAATCATCAACAAAAAGGCGGACAATGCATGCCACGTTGACCGCCGCTTGATCACCGGAGCAAGCCCAAAAGCAGCCAATGATTTCGGAAGATTGGCCGCGCGTACGTTACTGGCGAACCCACCGGCAGCGTAGCGAACAGTATAGCGCTTTCTAAGTTTCGATCCCGGGTTTGCCCTTGATGGGCGCACTCGCGGATCGAGGCGAAGAACAGACGAATTGAGTTCGATACATCTTGATTATTTTTCGGTACAATCCGAACGTGTAATACACTAAAAATACCACTAATAATCTGATTTTATGACGTAAAATTTGTTCTGAAAACTTCGCCAATTTCGATTCCAGGGTCGCCCACCAATCCATCCCACCACCGTTGCACCCCTGCCCCCGCCATCAGCTGTGTGCGAAATTGACCCAGATTGCGGCATCGGCCAGCGCCGCCCACAGGCCACATCGGCCGCCATGCCGCAGCGCAGCTATCTTGCAAAAATCAAAACTTTGGGATAGCTGCGGGCCTCCGGGGATGTAGAGCGGGGGCCTGTCGAACAGTCAGACCCGCTCTATCTTGCTGGGCAAACCACAGCGAAACGACGTGGGAGAACGCATTTGGGACACGACACACACGACTACCTGTATGATCCAGCGCAGGAACACAGTTCTTGCGGCGTTGGTTTTTTGACCCGCAAAGACGGCACCCAAACCCACGACCTGCTGCTGAAGGGCCACGAAGCGCTGTGCGCTGTGCCCCACCGCGGTGGTATGTCGTCGGAAGGGGTCGGCGACGGGGCTGGTGTTTCTGTGGACCTGTCGATTCCCTTCTTTTCGCGCGTCACCGGCAAGAAGTTGAAAGCTGGCGAATTCGGCGTGGGGAACTTTTTTATGCCCAGCGATCCCACCCAGCATGATCGCGCCGCCAAACTGATCGAAAAAGCCCTGGCTGATGCTGAATTGGACGTGCTGGTGGCCCGTGACATGCCCGTCAGCAATGACGCCATCGGCGAACGATCTGTGCCGTACCAATTGGCCATTAAACAGTGGGTCTTCAAAGCCCCCAAAGGAATCGACCCAGCCGTACTGGATTCGCGCATTCACAAAGCGTTGCTGGCGATAGAGGCCGATGCCTATACCGATCTGGCGTTGGAAGGGATGTATCCTTTGTCCATGTCCGCGCGCATGCAGGTGTTCAAAGGCCGTTTGAATTCTTGGGAAATCATCCCGTACTTCACCGACCTGTCGGACGAAGACCATGCGGTGCACACGATGTATTTCCACACCCGGTTTTCCACCAACACGGACCCCCACCCGTCCATGGCCCAGCCGTTCCGGTTGATGGCCCACAACGGGGAACTGAACACAGACAAAAAGAACCGCCTGTCGGAAGCCGCCGTGGCCCTGGCCCGCAACACGTCCATCGTGCGCCCCAAAGGGCAATCTGACAGCTGCCGCTTGGACCAAACGCTGAACAGCCGTGTCTATGAAGAAGGGTTGGACCTGGTGACGGCTGTGGTGGCCATGATGCCGCCTGCGTGGGAAAATGACAGTCGTGTCAGCCCGGCGGTGCGGGCGATGTTGGAATACTTCAGCCTGTCGGAAGAAAAGAATGACGGACCGGCGGCGCTGATCTTTGGTGACGGCAACATTATCGGCGCGCGCTTGGACCGGTTGGGCCTGCGTCCCATGCGGTCGGTGGAAACCGAAGAATACTTGGCCGTGATGTCTGAAGCGGGCCAAATCAGCTTCCCCCCTGAAACCGTGCTGCGGCGCGGACGCGTGGAAGCGGGCGGCATGATTTACTTTGATCATGCCCAGGGCCGTGCCTTTGAAACGGACGAAGCGTTGGAATTGCTGGCCCAGGCCAAGGATTACCCCACGCTTTTGGCAGCGGCACAGGTGAACATCGACGACCTGCCCGAACCCAAAGCCGATCCCAAGACCGCCGCCGCGCGGTACGAAGGGGACATGGAAACGCCAGCGCGGTACGTGGCCTATACCCACAATCAGGAAAGCTTCCGCTTTTTGATGGACCCGATGCTGCAAACCGGCGTCGAAAAAGTGTCTGCCATGGGATACGGCAACGCCATAAATGCGCTGTCGGACAATGAAGGCGGCGTGGCGAAATATTTCAGCCAGCGGTTTGCCCAAGTCACCAATCCGCCACTGGATTCCATTCGCGAAGCCGACGGTATGACCCTGCGCGTGGCCCTGGGCGAAAAGCCCCACTTGGGCCACAGCAGGTCACGGCAGTTGGTGGTGAATTCGCCGGTTTTGTCCATGGCGGACGTGCTGAAAATCAAAGCCCAGACCGACACACCCTGGGACCGGTTCGACATTCTGTTCGCCCCCGAATTCAAAAACGCCAAAGACAATGAAGCAGCCCTGGTGGACGCCATCGACGCCGTTGCCAATGATGTGGTGGCGTTTGCGCGCGACAAAGGCGGCATCGCCATTCTGACGGACCGTCACGCCCGCAAAGCTTTGGCCCCCATCCCCATGACCTTGGCCGTGTCCGCCATCAACCAACGCCTGATCGAAGAAGGCCTGCGCTTCAAAGTCAGCCTGGTGGTGGAAAGCGGGCAAATCGCATCCAGTCACCACATTGCCTGCGCCTTGGGCTTCGGGGCGGCGGCGGTGTACCCCTTGGCTGTGCGGTTGCGCGCAGAAGAACTGTTCGGCGACGACGGCGCGAAAGATGCGTTCTTCAAGTTCAAGAAAGCGTCTGAAAAAGCGCTGATGAAGACCATGGGCAAAGTGGGTCTGTGTACGGTCGAAAGCTATTCGGGCGGTGAATTCTTTGAACCGAACTTCTTGGACACCAACGATCCGGTGTTCAAAAAATACCTGCCCAACATGAAAACCGTGGTGGGCGGCGTGCAGTTCGATGTGGTGGCAAAATCCGCCGCCGACTGGCACGAACGGGCCTTGGCGGTGCAAACGGACAAAGACATTCCCATCTTGGGGCTGTTCAAAGAACGGTCTGAAGGGGCCGGGCATTCCTACGGCACCACAGCGGTGCGCGGGTTTGTGGACCTGACCGAAGAACCCATTTCCTTTGCTGAAGCGGAAGGCGAAAGCGATCCGTTCCGTCTGCTGACCCTGCGCCAAATGGACGATGCGTTTGGGATCAACGAAGACAGCTATGTGAACACGTCTTTCGACAAGCTGTCCAAAGACACTGTGGACAATTTCAAGATCACGCCCGGATATCGCGATTTCAGCCTGATGATGATGGAAGAACGCCACCGCCGCCCCGCGGCCCTGCGCGATGTCCTGGCGTTTCCCGCCGACATCACCTTCCTGGAAACCACCCAAGACATGAAGCGCGAAATGATGCTGTTCAACCGCGCGGGCAACCGGGATTTTGTCATCCGCGGCCTGGACTGTGTGGATGCGGGCGGGGGAGAGTTCTTGCTGAAATTGACCGGGCCCAAAGCCAAGGACCTGGGGCGTTTGGATGTCCTGGCCGAAAGCCTGGTGGAACGGTTTGGCAAAGATATCGAAGGCCACTTCATCACCAAGGGGCAGTTGAAAGTGACCGCCAAAGGCAACGCGTTGGACTATCTGTCCCGCCTGCGCCCGGCCCCGGCCAAGATCGACGTGGCTGACGTGCAGCCCGCGTCCGAAATCACACCCCGCCTTGCGTCTGGGGCCATGTCCCACGGGGCGCTTGTGGCGTCGGCCCACGAAGCGGTGGCCCATGGCACCAACATGGTGGGGGGCATGTCCAATTCCGGCGAAGGCGGCGAACACATCAGCCGGTACGGCACCATCCGCGCCAGCCGCATCAAGCAGTTTGCATCAGGCCGCTTCGGGGTTTGGGCGGGGTATCTGGCCGACCCGAACTTGGAAGAAGTTGAAATCAAAATCGGCCAGGGCGCCAAGCCCGGCGAAGGTGGGCAGTTGCCCGCCCCCAAAGTGACTGTGGAAATCGCAGCGGCGCGGGGCGGCACACCGGGGGTCGAACTGATCAGCCCCCCACCCCACCACGACACCTATTCCATCGAAGACTTGGGCCAGTTGATCCACGACGCCAAAGCCGCCCGCGTGCGGGTGGTGGTGAAGTTGGTATCGTCCGAAGGCATCGGCACCATTGCCGTGGGCGTGGCCAAGGCGGGCGCCGACGTCATCAACGTGGCGGGCAACACTGGGGGCACGGGCGCTGCAGCCGTGACATCGCTGAAATACACAGGCCGCGCGGCAGAGATTGGCATCGCAGAAGTGCACCAGGCCCTGTGTCTGAACGGCATCCGCCAGAAGGTGATGCTGCGCTGTTCGGGGGCCATGCAAACCGGCACCGACGTGGTGAAAGCCGCCCTGCTGGGGGGCGACAGTTTCGAATTCGGCACCACCGCTTTGATGATGCTGAAATGCGTAATGGCCAAGAACTGCAACGTGAAATGCCCTGCGGGTCTGACCACCAACCCAGAAGTGTTTGACGGCGACCCCCGTGCCCTGGCGCAATACCTGCTGAACATCGCCCATGAAGTGCGCGAAATCCTGGCCAACTTGGGCCTGCGGTCCTTGGGCGAGGCGCGCGGTCGCGCGGATCTGTTGCACCTGCTGGATCACCCATCGTCGGTGGGTCAGTTGAACCTGCGGGCCATGTTGCAGCATGTGCCGGACGTAAAAGTGGACAACCCGGTTTATCTTGAACGCGATTTTGCTGTGGATGACGCACTGCTGGACCAGGTCCAATCGCGCATGATCCAAGGCCGCGAAGCGAAAGTGGAACTGCGCCCCGACGCGCCCCTGAACAACCGCAACAAGACTGTGGGCGGACAGTTGGGCATCGACCTGGAACGCATGTTGAACCACGAAAACGCCGATATCCCCGGCGCCCTGACAGACGGGCGCGGGCGGCGGTATCTGGACCCGCGCAGCATTCACGTGGTGACCACAGGGTCCGCCGGTCAAAGCTTCGGTGCATTTTGCAACGACGGCATGGTGATGGACCACACCGGCACCTGCAACGACGGCGTGGGCAAAGGCGCATCGGGCGGTGAAATCATCGTGCGCAGCCCCGGCGGCGGCACAGGCGATGAAAACGTGCTGATCGGCAACTTTGCCCTGTTTGGGGCCACGGGCGGGCGCACGTTCATCCAAGGCCAAGCGGGTGACCGGTTCGCCGTGCGCAATTCCGGTGCCACAGCGGTGGTGGAAGGCGCGGGCGATTTCTTCTGCGAATACATGACCAACGGCGCGATCTTGAACCTGGGCGGCTTTGCCAAAGGATACGGCAATGGCATGTCCGGGGGCTTTGCGTATCAATACGATCCCGAAGGCCGCTTGGCCGATATGTTAAGCGCGGATTCGGTCTTTATGGGCACGCTGGTGGACGGGTCCGATCACGCGGCCCTGCACGAAGATGCCATTCTGCAACTGCTGGAATGGCACCTAGAGGCGACGGGGTCCGACAAGGCCAAAGCCCTGCTGGCGGACTGGGACACCGCGCGCCAGCACTTTGCCTGGGTCATGCCCAAAGCGCTGCTGCAGTACCAAGACGCAGACGCCATTCTGGCCGCCCGCAGCCGCAAGGATTTGGTGGAAGAACTGTCCACCGCCCTGGCGGCGTTCCAGATCAAAGAACTGAAGGCGTCCTGGAAGCGCGGTGCCCCGGTCCACAAGGGGGCTGTGCCCACCTATGGCACCGTGGACGCGGGCAATATGTACCGCCTTGTGAACAGCTATACCGTGTTGGAACAGGCCCAAGCCATCGCCAACAAACGCGTGGGCACCGATGATATTGCTGCGCGCGACAAAGCGGTGCGCAACCTGATCTTGACCGAAGACTTCGCCCTGATGTCGGCCCTGTCCAAACACGCCAAGAAGGCGCTGGACGGATACGACGACGCAGGGTTGGCCGTTTTGGTGTCAAACAAACGCCTGCGCGACTTCAAGCAAGCCCTGGATCTGCGCAACATCTTGAACATGGACAGCCCCGGCACCTATGGCTGGCTGCTGCACCAGGACCGCAAGAACCGCGCCGCCTTGGGGGATATCCCCAGCTTTGACGAACTGTTCGCCCAAAACGCGCTGCCCGATCTGGTGGCACGCACAGCAGCGGAGTGATGGACATGACAAACACAGCATCGAACCTGCCGCACATTCCTGAAGACGCCCCGTTTTCCACCGAACAGAAGAACTGGTTGGGGGGCTTTTTGTCGGGTCTGCAAACCCTGCAAGCGATGGGGGCCACCACCATCGACACCAGCCCCAACGCGGGCCCAGCCCAACCGCTGGACATTCTGTACGGCACCCAGACCGGCACATCGGAAACCATCGCCGAAGAAGCCGCTGAAAAAGCCCGCGCCAAGGGCTTTATCCCCCGCCTGGCCGAGATGGACGAGGTGGAAATGGACCAACTGGCCGCCATGGAAAACCTGTTGGTGGTGGTGTCGACTTACGGCGAAGGTGAAATGCCCGACAATGCCCACATGTTCTGGGAAGCGCTGACCGCGTCCACGGCCCCGCGCTTGGAAAACCTGAACTATGGCGTGTTGGCCTTGGGCGACACCAGTTACGAACACTTCTGCCAAGCGGGCAAACTGGTGGACACGCGCCTGGAACAATTGGGGGCCAAACGGATGTTGGACCGGGTCGACTGCGACCTGGATTATGAAGATGCGGCCGAAGCCTGGCTGGACCAAGCCATTCCTGACACCGGCAACGCCGTGGTGGCCAATGACGGGGATGCTGCCCCCAGCAGCACCAAGAAATCCGGCTGGGGCCGCAAGAACCCGTTCATGTCCACCATGGTGGAAAACCGGGTCCTGTCGGGCGCAAAATCCGCCAAAGAAATCCGCCACATCGCCTTCAACCTGGGCGACAGCGGCATGACATACGAAGCGGGCGACGCCTTGGGCGTTATGCCGCTGAATGCGCCTGATCTGGTGGACAAATGGCTGACCCGCCTGGGCGCTGTTGCCGCGACCGAAGCCCCAGGCTTTGACGCACCCTTGGGCGAGGTGCTGACCCGCCGCCTGGAAATCATGACGCCGTCGCGCGACCTGATCCGCGCCATTGAACCGCTGGTGAAAGACGATGAACTGTCCCACGTGGTGACCAACGGCGACAAGGAAGCGCTGGACCATTACATGTGGGGCAAAGACGCCCTGGATCTTTTGAACATGAACCCGGACGTGACGTTGGATGTGGGTGAGGTGTTGGGGTGGCTGAAGCCGTTGCAACACCGGGCCTATTCCATTTCTTCCAGCCCGAAGGCCCACGAAGGCGAAGTGCATTTGACCGTGGCCGCTGTGCGATGGATGTATGACCAGCGCCAACACCGCGGGGTCTGTTCCACATGGATGGCCGATCACGTGCCCGAAGGCGCGCAGGCGGGCATTTTCATGTCCCCCAACAAAAGCTTCCGCGTGCCAGAAGATGACGCCGCCCCCATGATCATGGTGGGCCCCGGCACCGGGCTGGCCCCCTTCCGCGCGTTTTTGGAAGAACGCCGCGAACGTGGGGCCACGGGGCCGAACTGGCTGTTTTTTGGCGACCAGCATCGCGCCACGGACTTCATCTATGAAGATGAAATCGCGGGCTTCAGCGAAAGCGGTTTGTTAACCCGGCTGGATTTGGCCTTTTCGCGCGACCAAGCGGAAAAGATTTATGTCCAGAACCGCATGGTGGAAAACGGCAAAGAACTGTTTTCCCAATTGGACGCGGGCGGCAGTTTCTATGTTTGCGGCGACGCCACGCGCATGGCCAAAGATGTGGACGCAGCCTTGCACGCCATTGTGGCCGAACACGGCGGGTTGTCCGAAGACGCAGCGGTGGATTACGTCAACAAAATGAAGCTGGAAAAACGCTATGTCCGGGACGTGTATTAAAGCGTTTTAAGAAAGCCTGGTGGTCCAGGTTTTTCAAACAACGCTTTGATGCGCACGGTCACGCCTTCCAAAATCCGTTGACGCGCAATTCTTTGGGGTTCCAGCCCGCGTCTTTGGCAAATTCGCGTACCTTTGCCGCTTGGCCGCGTTCGCCTGCAAACCACACGGCGGTTTTGTGGGGTGTGGCCATGGCGTCCATCATGGCGCGCCCCAGGGTGTCGCCCGCGTCGCGCGACAACCAAGTGACACGCACCCCGTCGGGCACATTCAGCGGATAATCGGCCCCCTGCCCGGCGTCCGTTTCCACCAGCAACTGGCCTGTGGCGTGGGCCGGAAGATTTTCCAAAATGCGCGCCGCCGCCGGAAGACCGGTTTCGTCCGCCGCCAAGATCACCGCATCATCGTCTAACAAACCACCGCCGATGGGACCCATGATCCCCAAGCGGGCGCGGGTCTGATCCCCTGCCATCACTTCGCGCGCCCAGGCGATGGTTTTGCCGCCTTCGTGCAGGTATATGTCCACCGTCAGGGTGCCCGCCACTGGATCAATGGCCCGCGCGGTATAGACCGGCTTGTGGGGGGCATTGTCGCCGTCGGGCCATTTGACCGACCCGTTGGGGGCCAAGGTGGGCCAGGACGGTGGGCCGTCTTTGGCGGGCTGCACCAGGCGAAAGTGGATCGATTCCCGGCCATAGGCGGAAAAATCATCCCCTTTCAGAACCACCCGCAGAAAGGCTTGCCCCAAGGGTTCCACCGACTGCACCGTGACAAATGTGAACGTGGGGGGCACCGCACCCGTGTCATCCGCGTCCGACCAGCGCAGGGCAGCGGCCAGATCGGGCTGGGTTTTCTTCATCTGCACCACCACGGCGTTTTTCATGATGAACATCCAGCGGTCGTCTTCTGCCGCCGCGATGGCCTGAAGGCCCGTGGCTGTACGCTCTATCCCGATCAACCCATGGTCCGGGTTCAACACAAAGGCACGATCGTTGTCGTCCACCACTGCCAAATGGCCCGCTTTGGCCTGGTCTTGAAAGATCGCGCGGGCGGCGTCGAAGGACAGGCCGGGCAGATCGGCAGTGACGGTGTGCGGGTATTCTGGGCGGGACATGGCGCATCCTTGGTGGTCTGCCCCCCGCTTAGGCAACCGGGGCGCGCGGCGCAACGAAGTGTCGCCTTGCCCGCGCAAAAACTATGGGGCAAGGGGGAGCCACCCAAGCGGAGCACACAATGGCTGACCTGACCCTGACCCCCACCCTGGCCACGATCATCTTTGTGACCGCTTGTCTGGCAGGCATGCAGTATCGCAGCGTTTGGAAGGCCGAAGGGCCGCGTTGGCAGTTGTGGGTGTTTGGCACCGTGGCTGCGGTCTGTCTGCTGACCGTGGGCTTTATCCCGATGCGGGCCTAGGCCGGGTCAACGCCCGCGCGTTCCAGCATCTTGCGGGCCTTGGGGCAGGCCAAGCGGTCGCGCAGGGGGCTGTTGGGATCAATTTCCTTGTGACACACCAGGCATTGATCCGCGTCCCCCACAGCGTTCAGACCCCCGCAGCTTCCCTTGATCGTCCGGCCCATCATGATCACGCCGACGGCCATGCCGGTGACGATCACAAGAAGAAGTCCGAAGGTGAACAGGAAGGTGGTCACGGGGGTCGTCCTTTGTGGTTTAGGCGGTCAGCTCATTAAATCGGGTGCTGGCCGTGGTTTTAAACCCTGCCGCGCCGGAATTCACATCACGATCTGTAAACAATACCGCGAGGTTTTGGTCTTCCGCCAAGGCCAAGCCTTCTTCGCTGCCCAAAATCAGGAACGCCGTGGCCCAAGCATCCGCCAACATGGCGTTGTCGGACAGGACTGTGGCCGAAGCCGTTTTGTGGGCCACGGGCCGGCCGCTGCGCGGATCGATCAGGTGGCTGTAACGTTGGCCGTCTTGTTCGAAGTAATTGCGGTAATCCCCCGATGACGCCATGCCCAAGTCAGACACGCCCACCACGCGGAACGCTTCGCGCGCGCTTGGGTTTGGCGTTTCCACGCCGATCTGCCACGGCATGCCCGCTTCGTTGCGGCCCGATGCGTACAAATCGCCACCGATTTCCACCATGAAGTCTGTGATGCCCAAGGCCGCCAATTCACGCCCGATCAGGTCCGCGCCGAAGCCTTTGCCGATGGCCGACAGGTAGATCTGGCTGTCAGGTTGCTGCTTTTGCAGAAAACCGCTGCCCACGCGCAGGGTGTTGTCGTGGCCTGCGCGCGATTTTGCCAAGCTGATGGCCGCGTCACTGGGCAGGTTCATCTTGGTGCTGTCCGCGCCAAAGCCCCACAGTTCGATCAGCGGGCCCATGGTGGTGTCAAATGCCCCACCCGACTGGGTGTGCACGTCCGCCGCCGCGGTCATGACTTCGGCGAATTCTGGCGAAATCGCGTGGGGGGCTGTGTCTTGCGTGCTGTTGAACAGCGCCACTTCCGATCCAGCGTCCCAGTTGGACATCTGGCGGTTCACTTTCGACAGCGCACCGTCAATGGCGGTCTGTGCGTCGGCTGCGGTCACCTGACGCGGTGCGTCGACGACGATAACATTGTAAGAAGTTCCCATCGTCAGCCCCGTCAGGGTGAACGACGCGGCGCCCGGCTTACAGGCGGCCAGCGCCAAAGGCATGATCAGCATGCTGCGGCGCGTAAATTTTGCTGGTTGGGTCACGGTCTACCTCGTTTGGCGTACAATGGTGTACTATCAGGTACAGTTGAATTTGAAATGCGACAATATTGGTCTTTTCAAAAAAATTTGCTTGGGATATCCGCTTTGGCATACCGCAGCACACAAACTTTCGCCTGCACCCGCGGTGCACGCAAGGTCACGACCGCTGCGAGGCTTACAGATGAGGTGAACCGTGCAGCGATTCGCGCTACGCAAAGGTCTTAATATTCCCATCGCGGGCGCCCCCCGTCTGGAAATTGGAGAGTCCCCCGCAATTCAAACCGTCGCCATCTTGGGCGACGATTATGTGGGCTTAAAGCCCCGTTTGGCGGTCGAAGAAGGCGATAAGGTGTCTGCGGGCACCCCGATCCTGGCCCACAAAGACACCCCCGACATCCAAGTGGTGTCGCCCGTTGCGGGCACGGTGCGGGCCATCAATCGCGGCGCACGGCGCAAACTGATCAGCGTTGAAATCGAAGTGGGCGGCAAAGCCAAACCGGTCGATTTTTCGAAAGTGGGCGATTCTTCCACCGCCGATGGTCTGGCACAAAAGCTGGCGGCGTCGGGTCTGTGGACATCGTTTCGCACGCGCCCCTATTCCAAAACGCCCGAAACGGACACGCGCCCTGCGGCGATTTATGTGACGGCCACAGATTCAGAGCCGCTGGCGGCTGAACCGTCGCTGATCATTGCGCAGGCTGCTGATGCTTTTGCTGCCGGGTTGAAGGCCATCACTGTTTTGTCTGACGGGCCAACATATTTGTGCAAGTCCGACGGCGTGGATTTGCCGGGCGAAGACGTGGCCGGGGTTGAAACGGCGGCCTTCGCAGGCCCCCACCCCGCAGGTCTGGCAGGCACCCACATGCACTTCTTGTCGCCCCCGCGCGCAGACAAGGTGGTGTGGACCATCGGATATCAAGACGTCATCGCCATTGGGCGTTTGGTGGATACTGGGGTGTATGATGCCACACGCATCATCGCTTTGACCGGGCCGGAATGCGGTGACCCACGGTTGGTGAAAACCATCCAAGGGGCGTCCATGACCGAACTGTGTGCAAACGACATCAACGGCGCTGTGCCGGTGCGCATGATTTCGGGGTCTGTCCTGTCGGGGCGCGCGGGCGAAGGGCCCAGTGCGTATCTGGGGCGGTTTGCCCGCCAGATCACCCTGATCGAAGAAGACCACAAACAAATCCCCATGGGTTGGATCCGGCCCATGGTCAGCAAATACGCGGTGCAGCCGGTGCTGGGGTCTGCCATGGCGCAGAAAACCTTCCCGCTGACATCGAACCTGAACGGCGGTCGCCGCGCCATGGTGCCGATCGGCACGTTTGAAGGGCTGATGCCGCAGGATTTCCTGCCGACGCAGTTGCTGCGGTCGCTGTTGGTGATGGACACAGACCAAGCCCAGGCCCTGGGGGCCTTGGAATTGGACGAAGAAGACCTGGGCCTGGTGGGTTTTGCCTGTCCAGCCAAGTATGAATACGGGCTGGCGCTGCGCGACTGCCTCAGCAAGATCGAGAAAGAGGGGTAAACCATGGGCCTGCGAAGCTTTTTCGACACGATCGAGCCGAACTTTGAAAAGGGCGGCAAGTGGGAACGGTACTTCCCCATCTATGAGATGGTGGAAAGCTTCCTCTATACCCCCAAGACGGTGACCACAGCCGCGCCCCACGCGCGGTCCTATATCGATATGAAGCGGATCATGACATACGTTGTGTTGTCGACGATCCCCTGCATCCTGATTGGTCTGTGGAACGTTGGATACCAAACCAACCTGGCCATCGCGGAATTTGGCGCAGAAGGCTGGCGGGCGTGGGTCCTGTCCACCTTGGGCATCGGGTTTAATCCCAACAACGCCATCGCCTGTTTGATCCACGGGTTGCTGTATTTCTTGCCGATTTACATCACCACTTTGGTGGCAGGCGGCATTTTTGAGGTGATCTTCGCCACCGTCCGCAAGCACGAGGTGAACGAAGGTTTCCTTGTGTCTTCAATGCTTTACGCCCTGATCCTGCCCGCCACCACGCCGCTGTGGCAAGTGGCCTTGGGCATCATCTTCGGCGTCGTTATCGGCAAAGAAGTGTTCGGCGGCACGGGCAAAAACTTCCTGAACCCCGCCCTGACGGGCCGCGCGTTCCTGTACTTTGCCTATCCCGCGCAGCTGTCGGGCGACGCGGTCTGGGTGCCTGTGGACGGATTCACCGGGGCCACCGCCCTGGCCGTTGGGGCCGCAGAAGGCATGCAGGGTCTGGCGACCCAAGGGTTCAACTGGTGGAACAGCTTTGTGGGCTTTGTGCCTGGGTCCATGGGGGAAACATCCGCCCTGGCGGCCATGGTGGGGCTGGCGTTCTTGCTGGCCACGCGCATCGCGAACTATCGCATGGTGGTGGGCTGTTTGGGGGGCATGATCGGGTTTTCGCTGCTGCTGAACGTGATCGGGTCTGATACCAACCCCATGTTTGCCATGCCCTGGTACTGGCACTTGGTGGTGGGCGGATACGCCTTTGGCTTGGTCTTTATGGTCACAGAACCGGTGTCGGGGTCGCACACGAACCTGGGGCGCTATATCTATGGCGCGCTGATCGGGTTCATGGTGGTGATGATCCGCGTCATCAACCCGGCCTTCCCCGAAGGCATGATGCTCGCGATTTTGT
>JAHDDS010000115.1 GCA_020629235.1 Planktomarina sp. | reverse complement strand
ATGTTGGAAAAGGCGCGGATGTCCCCGTCTTGGCCGCGGGCGATGAAGATGGGATCATCGCCGATGGAAAACGTGATGTAATCGCCGGGGGCGGGGATGTCTGCGGCAAAGCCGGGGCACAGCCAGTCTTGGGTCCAAATGCGTGCGTCTTCCAGGGCGGCAATCCCAGGGTCGCGGTACAGCCCAGGGTGGGCAGAACTCGCCTGGTCCAAAGGCGCATCGGCGCTGGCCTGCAGATGGGCCAGTATGGCTTGGGTGTTGAAATCCGCCACCGCGCAAACTCCTTCGACAGGGGGTGGGGGCATATATCCGCACCCGCCTGCGCGGTTCAACCAATCAGCGGACGTGGTCGCCCAGCATGACGAAATGGCCTGGCTCCGCTTCCGCGTATTCTACGGGGCCGGGGTCATAGTCCATGGGGTGAATGGGCGACGGGATGGGTTTGGATTTGAAATCGTCTTCCACCTTGCGCTGCGTGGGGTCCGCCACGGGCACGGCCTTCAGAAGGGTCTTGGTGTACACGTGCTGTGGGTTTTCAAACACCGCTTGGCGGCTGCCCATTTCCACGATCCGCCCCAGATACATGACGGCCACTTGGTGGCTGACCCGTTCCACCACGGCCATGTCGTGGCTGATAAACAGCATGGAAATCCCCAGTTCCGCCTGCAATTCCAGCATCAAGTTCAGCACTTGCGCTTGCACGGACACATCCAGCGCGCTGACGGCTTCATCGGCGATCACCAGCTTGGGGTTCAGCGCCAAGGCACGGGCGATGGCGATGCGCTGGCGTTGGCCGCCGGACAGTTCGTGGGGGAAGCGTTCCATATAGCTGCGCGGCAGTTCCACCCGGTCAAACAGGGCGGTGACTTTGGCGCGTTGTTCGGCGGCCGTGCCGATGTTGAAATTGCGCAGGGGTTCTGCGACTTGGTCCGCCAGCTTCATCTGCGGGTTCAGGGATGCAAACGGGTCTTGGAAGACCATCTGCATGTCGCGCCGGGCCTGGCGCATGCCTTCGGCGTCCAGGGCCAAAATGTCTTGGCCGTCCAGGTGGACAGATCCGTGGGTGGGGTCCACCAGGCGCAGGATCGACCGCCCGCAGGTGGATTTGCCCGACCCGGATTCCCCCACCAGCGACAGGGTCTGGCCCTTCTTGATCTGAAACGACACGTCTTCCAGCGCGTGCACTTGCGCCACCGTGCGGCGGAAGAACCCGCCCTTGACGGCAAAGCGCGTCGTCAGGTTTTTGACGTCCAACAAGACTTCGTCACTGGCGTGAATTTGGGGCAGGGGGCCACTGTCAGCCTCGCCCATTTTGCGCAGGGGTTCTGGGGCGGCCTTGCCGGCCATGTCCCCCAGCCGCGGCACAGCCGCCAGCAGCGTTTTGGTATAGGGGTGTTGGGGATTGGCGAAGATTTCGGTGACGGGGCCTTCTTCCACCTTTTCGCCTTTGCACATCACCACCACGCGGTCGGCCATTTGCGCCACCACGGCCATGTCGTGGGTGATGAAGATCAGCGCCGTGCCAGTTTCCTTTTTCAAGCGGTTCATCAAGGCCAGGATTTCCGCTTGGATGGTCACGTCCAACGCAGTGGTGGGTTCGTCTGCGATCAGCAGTTTGGGTTCGCATGCCAGGGCCATGGCGATCACCACGCGCTGGCGCATGCCGCCCGACAATTCGTGGGGGTATTGGTCCATGCGCCGTTCCGGTTCGGGAATGCGCACCAGGCGCAGCAGTTCAACGGCCCGGGCGCGGGCGGCGCCTTTGTCCATGCCCATATGCACCCGCAACCCTTCGGTCAGTTGCCGCCCGATGGTGAACACCGGGTTCAGCGACGTCATGGGTTCTTGAAAAATCATCCCGATTTCCGCACCCCGCACACCCTGCATGGTGCGCAAATCGGCCTTGGCCAAATCCTGCAAGCCGCTGCCCCGATCAAACAGGACTTGCCCGCCTGCAATCGTGCCGCCGCCAAATTCCACCAGCCGCATCAATGACAAAGATGACACCGATTTGCCGGACCCGGATTCGCCCACGACGGCCACGGTTTCGCCCGCGTGCACATCAAAGCTGATCCCTTTGACCGCCTGCACCGTGCCGCCTTTGGTTTCAAATTCCACCTTCAAGTTGTCGAAACGGGCGATGGGGGCGTCCAGCATGGGGGGTCCTTTCAGGGGGGCACACAGCGAAGTGTACGGCGAACCGCCCGCGATGCAACGGTTTTAGCCGGGCATTCCCGCGGGCATGTCCAAGGTGCTGAAATTCAAGGCAAGATTGCATGCCGTGGCGTTAATTCACGCGGGCCTTCACATTTTGCTTGGATTCGCGCGGACTTCGGGACAGGCTTTCGGTCATGTTTGGGGACAGTGTGACGCCGCACATCACAGCAAAGATGAAACCACGCGCTTTGGCCGATGGTATGGCCTGCGCTGCTGCCCCGATACAGTCCAACACCAAAAGGAGAAAGATATGAACAGAACCGCTGCTCTGCTGAGCACCGCGGCCATGATGGCTGTGGGCTCGCTTGCCTATGGGGCCGGCCACGAAGGCCCACGCGGCCGCGATGGTGAGGTCAAGATCATCTATTGGCAGGCCCCGTCGATCCTGAACCCGTATCTGTCGGGTGGTACAAAAGACATCGAAAGTGCGTCGATGATCATAGAACCGCTGGCGCGCTATAACGAAAAAGGCGAACTGGTGCCTTGGCTGGTGGACACAGTGCCCACCGTGGGCAACGGCGGTGTGTCCGAAGACCTGACATCGATCACCTGGAAGATCACCCCCGGTTTGAAATGGTCCGATGGCACAGCCTTTACGTCGGCTGATGTGAAATTCACCTATGACTATTGCACCCATCCCGAAGGGGGCTGCGCGCAGTTGGCCAAGTTCGACAACGTTGCTTCCGTCGAAACGCCTGACGATACGACCGTTGTGGTCAACTTCGAAGGCCCAACGCCAAACCCCTATGGCCCATTTGTGGGCGGCGAAAGCCCCATCATCCAGGCGGCACAGTTCGCCGATTGCTTGGGCGCGAAAGCCCCGGAATGCACGGACGCAAACTTCGGCCCCATGGGCACCGGCGCGTTCAAAGTGGACGAATTCCGCCCCAATGACGTGATCATCATGTCCGCCAACGACATGTACCGCGAAGAAGGCAAGCCCGCCTTTGCCAAGGTCACTTTCAAAGGCGGCGGTGACGCCACGGCAGCGGGCCGGGCTGTGATGGAAACAGGCGAATTTGACTATGCCTGGAACCTGCAATTGGCACCGGACGTGATTGCGCAGATGCAAGCGGGCGGCAAAGGCACGCCTGTGGCGGGCTTTGGTCCGCTGGTGGAACGCATCATGCTGAACTGGACGAACCCTGATCCGGCGCTTGGGCCTGATGAGCGGTCCGTCGTGGGTCCACACCCGTTCCTGCAAGACCCCGCCGTGTTCAACGCGCTGTCCATGGCCATCGACCGGCCGTTGCTGGTGGAAGTGGGTTACGGCCAAGCGGGTAAAGTCACCTGTAACGTTGTGCCTGCACCTGCGGCGTTCAACTCCGAATCCATGATGTGTGACACCCAAGACATCGCTGGCGCGAACAA
>JAHDDS010000038.1 GCA_020629235.1 Planktomarina sp. | reverse complement strand
AGCGGTGAAGACACATTGTTCAGCGGCACAAGTTTTGACGACACAGTGCGCGGCACAAGCGGTGATGACGATGTCACACTGTTTGGTGGCGATGACACAGTCTTCACCGGAGATGGCGATGATACGATCCGCGCGGATAGCGGCGAAGATTCTGTTTCCGGTGGCGATGGCAACGACGTCATTTTCGGCGGCGATGACAATGACAGCTTGAACGGTTTGACTGGCGACGACATCGTTTACGGCGGCGGCGGAAATGACTCCATCGACGGGTCAGATAACAACGACACGCTGTTCGGCGGTTCAGGTGATGACACCAATTTCGGGTCCAGCGGCGACGATATCAACTATGGCGGTTCGGGCGACGACGTTGTGTTCGGTGGATCTGGCGAAGACACGCTGTATGGCGACAGCGGCGACGACACCGTCGACGGTTCGAACGGCAACGACATTCTGTATGGTGGCCCGGGCAACGATACCCTGGTGGGCGACAGCGGCGACGACACCCTGTACGGTGGGTCCGGCAATGACATGACCTCTGACGGGAATGGCAACGACCTGGTGTACAGCGGTTCCGGCGATGACCAACACTGCGGCGGCAGCGGCGACGACACCCTATATGGCGGCCAAGGCGACGACACATTGGATGGTGGCCAAGGCAATGACACAATCATTGGCGACAGCGGCGACGATTCCCTGATCGGCCTGTCCGGGGACGACGTGTTTTACGGCGGCGACGGCAATGACAATGTGAACGGCCACGATGGCAACGACATTGTTTATGGCGGCGCGGGCAACGATTCCATGGATGGCGCGTCTGGTGATGACACGCTGTTTGGCGGTTCTGGCGACGACACCATGTTTGGGTCCAGCGGCGATGACGTGAATTACGGCGGTTCCGGCGATGACAATGTCTTTGGCGGGTCTGGCGACGATACGCTTTATGGCGGCGACGGTGATGACACAGTCGACGGGTCCAATGGCAACGACGATCTGTTCGGTGGTGGCGGCAATGACACCCTTTGGGGCGACAGCGGCGAAGATACGTTGAACGGTGGGTCTGGCGACGACACCCAGTATGGCGGCGCGGGCAACGACGTCTTTGACATCGACGAACCCGCTGGCAACGATGTGATTTTCGGTGGGTCGGGCGATGACTGCTTGGATCTGACCGACGTCGAAGGCCCCATCAATATCGTCTATGACGGTGACGACAGCACCAACGGCACGGTCGTGATTGGCGGCGACAATCCAGCCACCATTGTGTTCACAAGCATCGAATGTATCGACTTGCCGCCGGCCCCTTGTTTCACAGCGGGCACGCATATCTTGACCGCCCAAGGTGAGGTCGCGGTGGAAGACCTGCGCGTGGGCGATCTGGTGAATACCATGGACAATGGTTTGCAGCCGATCCGCTGGATTGGACGTCGCAAAGTGGCGGGCCAGGGCAACATGGCGCCGGTGGTGTTCAAAGCCGGGGCGTTGGGGAACCTTCGTGACCTGAAGGTATCGCCGCAGCACAGAATGCTGGTGAACGACTGGCGTGCAGAAACGCTGTTTGGTGAATTCGAAGTTTTGTCGGCGGCCAAGCATTTCGTGAACGGCGACACAGTCTATGTCGAAAACACGTCAGAGGTGGAATACTTCCACATCTTGTTCGACAGCCATGAAATCGTCTTCTCTGAAGGGGTGGCGACCGAAAGCTTCCATCCAGGCGAAGTGGGCGCACAGTCCATGGATGCCGACCAATTCGAAGAATTGATGACGCTGTTCCCCGAATTGCGCGACGACATCAAAAACTATGGCCCATCGGCGCGGATGACACTGAAAGCCAGCGAAGGCCGCTTGCTGGCGAAAGAAGTGTGCAGCTGAACCCAGGCCACCTGAGCCAGAAAATCAAAGCCCCCGTCCATGTGCGGGGGCTTTTTCACTGGTGGTCAGTGTTTGTAGGGATTTAAGGTTTCTTCTATAGCGAAACAGTCTGTTAGGTATTCGTGCACAATGTGGAAGCCACTGCCATGAAGAAAATCCTTTTCATCCATGAAAATTATCCAGCGCAGTTTGGCGCATTGGCAAAGTATATGGCCGACAACGGTTGGGAAGTCATGTTCGCCACGGCGGCGAAAGGAATCGAACAAGACAGTGTAAAACGCGATGGAAAAGTGCGGATCGTTGGATATCGCGCCCACCGCGAACCCCATGACAGCACGCACAATTATCTGAAGGGCACGGAAAAGGCGATTTTGAACGGCCAGGGCTTTGCCCGATTGGCCATCAAGTTGCGCAATTCGGGGTTCACCCCCGATGTGGTGATGGCGCATTCTGGCTGGGGGTCGGGGACGTTCACCAAAGCTGTCTGGCCTGACACGAAATTCATTCAGTACTTGGAATGGTGGTATGAACATCCGGCCCGCGACAGCATGTTTGCCCCGAACGAAAAGAATGTTGAAAATCAGAAAGCCCGCATCTTTTCACGCAACCTGCCGTTTTTGTTGGATTGGGCCTATGCCGACGGTGTGATCGTGCCCACGCAATTTCAGGCCGACGGCGTGCCCCACAAGATGCGCCACAACTTTCTTGTGATGCACGATGGCGTGGACACAAACATGTTCAGCCCCCCGCAAGGGCCTGTTGACCTCAGTTTTTTGGATACGGCACCCCCGGATGATGTGCCGGTTCTGACCTATGCCACCCGCGGAATGGAACCGTATCGCGGGTTCCCGCAATTTATGCAGGCGCTGTCCTATTTGCAGAAAACCCACAAAGATTTTCACTGCATCATTGGTGGGACAGACACGATCCACTATGGCCCCAAGTTGAAGGAAGGGGACACCTGGAAGACGCGGATGCTGAAAAAATGGGACTATGACATGGACCGCATCCATTTCACGGGTCGTCTGCCCTACAACCAGTACCGCAACGTTCTGCAACGGTCGAACGGGCATGTTTACCTGACCGTCCCGTTCGTGTTGTCGTGGTCATTGGTGGAATCCATGGCGATCGGCTGCCCCATCATTACCAATGATTGCGCCCCCACGCGCGAAGCGTTGCCCGACGACAGCAGTGCCATTTTCGTGGATTTCCAGGACGCCAATTCAGTGTTGAAAGGCATGGAATACGCCTTGGACAACCCCAAGGATGCCGCGCAAAAGGGCAAAGAATCCCGCAAGTTGGCCATGGCACGTTATTCGCAGGCGGATTTGTATCCCAAAAAGGTCGCCTATATCGAAAAAATCTTGGGCGCGTGACGGGTTACCGCTTTTTGGGTGTCAGCAATGTTTTTGGCCGGATCCGTTCTGCCGCTTTGAACATCGAAAATGTCTTGTCGACATAGTTCACGGCCCCCGAAATCGCGGTGATATATTCTTTCAGTTCCGGCGTTTCTTCTGCTTCCACCAATTGGATGGGGCGTTCGGGTCGGATGGCTTCGAACATTATGTAAAACAACGGATCGCCGCGATTGACCACCAAGGGTTTTTCGATGTCGTGCCATTCAAACGCCCACATCAAACCACGCGGCCAGTTGTGGATTGGGAACCGCCCGCCAAAGATCGTGCCGGGCAGTGGGGTTTTGCGATAGTGTAAAAACGCGTCCACCTGATTGATGAAAACAGGCTCATCACAAATGAAGGTATAGGGCATGGACAGCTGAAGCGTGGGCCGATCTTTGTACCGCCATTCCCGTTCAGGCGTCATGTGAAAAACCTGGCCCAGCTTGTTGCCGCGGATGGGGCTTTTCGCGCCGGCCAAGTTCACCAGTTCTGGCTTGCCGTCCTTGTTCCGCTTGAACCCCAGGTTGAAGTCATAGGGCGACTTGATGGCGAAATATCGGCTTTCCATATTGATAACCGCCGGACAGCGCGACGCGGATTTGGCGTGATCGCGGTTCATTTCCACCATGCGCAAGCGTTCGGGGGGATCAAACAGAACGGCAGGGGTTTTGCCAGATGTCAGCCAACCCACTTTGACAGGGCCTGTGTTGCCGCTGTCTTCGGGGACGTCGAAATTCACGCTAAGATGGGTGCTGTCCATGGCTTTTTGACGCCCTTTTGGATTTGATTGTTTCTGAAACCAAATAATAGTGTTTACAATACTAAGGCAATCTAAATGACTGCTGGGTAAATGTGTGCAATGGCGCAAGAAAACAGACCTTTGGGTCGGGCAGCGATTTGGTTCGCGATGGATGGCTACAGCACTGCGAAAGGCGTGAACGGACGCCGTATCGCGGGGGAGTCATTCTTGAAGGGATATCTGCGCCACACCCGCGCGGCCGAATTGGCCACGTATGCGTCGTCGGCTGCGTCCGTCAAAGGGTTCGTTGATCTTGCTGAAAACATGGGAAACACCCGACCCATCACAGGCGGTATATTTGACAATTTTCGCCTGCCGGGGGGGCAAACCAACCTGTATTTGCCGACACCCAACATCGGGGGTGAGGCTTGGCGCCGGGCCCGGGTGCAGGCGCGGGATTATTCAATTTCGGGCGTGACCCACACGATTTCAACGGAACGCGTGATGCGCGCGTTTTGCGAATTGCGCGTTGCGCCTGTCATGCCCTGGGACGCAGTGATCTGCACGTCAAAAGCGGTGTATGACAGCGTGACCCACCAGTTGGACGATTTTGACGACCACCTTAAATTCCGCTTCGGGTCACTGCCCGAACGCTTCCAGTTGCCCATCATTCCCCTGGGCATCAACACCGATGATTTTGTGATCCCCGCAGGCGACCGGTCCCGCTGGCGGCGCGATCTTGGCATTCCAGATGACGACGTGGTGGTGGTGTCTGTCGCGCGGCTGTCCAGCTTTGAAAAATTTGACCCGATCCCCTTGTTCATGGCCTTACAGCAGGCCGCGGCGGCCAGCGAACGGCAGGTGCATCTGATTGGGCTGGGGCAGTTTTCGGATAAAGTCGCCCAACGGCTGTATCAGCAAGGCGTGGCCAAGTATGCGCCTGGCGTCAAATTCCATCACGTGGACGGCGCAAAGGACCCCAACAAACGCAAAGCGGTGGCGGCAGCGGACATTTTTGCGCTGCCCGTGGACAACATTCAGGAAACCTTCGGCCTGTCCCCGGTGGAAGCCATGGCCGCAGGGTTGCCTGTGGTGGTGACGGATTGGAACGGGTTCAAAGACACTGTCACGCCGGATTGCGGGTTTTTGATCCGCACCACAGGACCCAGCCCCGGGTCCATGGGGCGTGAAGCAGAACGCTATGACGGGAAGTTGGACAATTACAATCAGTTCATCGGGCTGGCATCGCAAATGACGGTGGTGGACATCAAGCAGATGGCGGATGCGTTTAGCGCCCTGATCCAGTCCCCAGATTTGCGCGCGAAAATGGGCGCAGCGGGGCAGAAACGTGCCAGGGACCACCTGGATTGGAAACACATCATTCCCCAATATGAAGACCTGTGGGCAGAGTTGGATCAACGCCGGACGCGCGCGGATGGGGTCACGCCCGTGCGTCGAAATGCGCCCCAGGTGCCTGATCCCACGCGCATGTTTGCAAACTATCCTTCGGGCGTGTTTCAGCGCACCGAAGTGCTGCGCTTGGCACCCCGATTGCTTGGCAAAAGCGACACCGAATTGGTGCAAGAATTGAATGAACTGATTGCCGTGCGCGGCTTGAACGCCCTGAAACGCAAAACCGCCGCCTTGGCGCAATATGCCAAGGGCCTGCAACAGTTGGCCAAAATGGGTGACGTCAGCTTTCCTGACTTCGTGGCTGCGATGGATGGCCTCAGCCCAGATCGGGTGGAACGGTTGGTCTTGTGGTATTTGAAATATGCCCTTGTGGAACAGGTGGCCACATGACCGGGGGCGACGACACAGCTGCCCGGGCCAAGGCAAAGGACGTGATCGACCGGGCCAACGCGGCTTTCGAACAGGGCGAAATTACGCGGACCGACCAAATCTTGCGCGAAATTCGGGACCGCGATGTTCCGCAAGATATGCACCCCAAGTACTTCTTTCTGGTGCTGGGTGTGGGCCTTTATGGCGGGGGGGACGCTGCGCACATTGCGCGGTTGAACCGCAATATCGGGTTTCGCTTTCAGCCGGCCATGCGGTACCGTTTGGCGTTGCGACGGGGGGACATTGCAACCGCCAAGAAGATCAGACGGACCGAAGATCTGCCCTTTGATGTCACCGAAGACTTTGGCTGGTCGGCGGCTTTGTCGTGCATTTGGGCCGGAAAACGCCGCATGGGTATGCGGCTGTACCACAAGCGTATGTTCGCCCGAAATTTCGGGCGGTTTGTGCCCAAAGGGTGTGAATATCTGCCCTTTGACGGGGTGAACGAATGCGGACGGGTGTTCTTGGAACAAGGCGTTGGGGATTGGTTGTTTCACCTTGCCGTTATGCGCCGGATCACCAAGCGCGAAGACCATATCTTTGTGGGGGAACCGCGGTCCGAACCCTTTGTGCGGCGGTATTTTCCCAAGGCGTCTTTCTTTGCATTGAACCATTTGCCCGAAACCTTGGTGGGGCAGGAAATGCACGGATCGGGGGATTATCTTCCGGCAGCGTTTTTGGCGGATAACCGATTTGGCCCCGTGCCTTTGGAAACCGCCCGCGTACCTGGCACAAACCCGGTGATCGGTGTGTGTTGGCGCGGGGGATCGGCGCAAAACCGGCGCGAAGAACGCCGCATTCCGTTGCACATGTTCTTGGATATGCTGCCCAAGGGTTTTTCTTATGTGGCCCTGCAAGCTGATATCTCGGACGAAGAAAAAGACCATTTGCGCCGCGACGGTCGTGTGATCTTGCCCAACTTTGATATCCGCCGCCGGACTTTCGCGCTGTATGAAAGCATCAGCAAAATGGCGGGTGTGATTTCTGTCGACAGTGCGAACTGGCATTTTGCGGGTCTGGCGCAAGTGCCGATCTTCGCCCTGATGAACAAAACAGTGCACTGGTACTGGGGGCCTGACGCAGACGTTGCCGGTGTGTTCCCAGACGCCACGGTGTGTTCAAAATCCAGCGTGGACCGGACCGCATTGCGCGATTGGTGCCAAGGCGTGGTGGATTTGCATGGAACGTTGAAGAAGGCCAACGCACCTGCGGCACCCGCCACTATTGTGGACCGCCCGGTGTTCATCGTCGGTGCGCCGCGATCTGGAACGTCGATGGTGACTGGGGCTTTGGCGGCCTGCGGCCTTTGGATGGGCAACACCATTGGGGGCAACAAGGACAATGAAAAAGGCTTCTTTGAAAACGCGGACATCCGGGAAAAACTGATCAAACCGGCGTTGCGCAATCTGGGTGTGGATGCCGCCGGTGTCAGCAGTTTGATCCCCGTCGAACAACTTGGCGCTGACCCGTCTTTGCGCCGCCAGATGATCGATCTGATCCGGCAACAAGGGTATGATGGGACAGGACGCTGGGGATACAAAGAACCCAAACTGACCCTGCTGTGGCCCATGTGGGCGGACGCGTTCCCCCATGCCAGTTGGATTATCTTGGAACGCGACCGTGAAGCGGTGGTGGCATCTTGTTTGAACACTGGCTTTATGGCCCGCCAGTCCAAAGATGCAGAATTCTGGCGTCACTTTGTGAACCGATACGATGACCGGTTGCGGGCCTTGGAACGGTCCGTCGGGGACGTGACCCGGGTGCGCACAGATCGTTTGACGCAGGGGGATACCGCTGGCTTGCGCGATTTGGTGGATGACTTGGGTTTGACGTGGGATGAAACGGCTGTTTCTGATTTTGTGGACCCAAAGCTGTTTGGTCGCCACGCCGCCCCCAAGCCCGCGTCTTGATATCCCTTGTGAAGACGACTCGACTCCCACCGTTTTGGCGATATAGATAAGAACAAAGTAAGAACATAAGAGCTGCCACTTTTATGTCGCACCGACGCATTCTTTCGCTGTGGTTTCCCCGGATGGGGGCCGAACGTCTGCTGCGGCAGGAACGTCTGGTGGAAGATGTGCCCTTTGCGGTGGTGCGGGACACGGGGCAGATGCAAATCCTGTCATCGCTTAACCTGGCGGCGGACCACGCAGGACTGTCGCGGGGGCAGCCGCTGCGGGACGCCACCGCCATGTGTCCCGCCCTTGTGACCCGTCAACAAGAACCTTTGGTAGAGGCGCGCTTTCTGGGCGCGCTGCGCCGGTGGGCGGGCAAGTTTTCCCCCTGGATCGCCGAAGACCCGCCCAATGGGTTGGTGGTGGATTTGACAGGGTGTGCACATCTTTTCGGGGGCGAACCCCAACTTGTGCAACAAGTGGAAACGGATTGCATCGATCTGGGGCTGTCAGTCCATGTGGGCATCGCGGATACCAAGGGCGCGGCTTGGGCTTTGGCGCGATACGCAGGGCAGCCGTTGGGTGTGGCACGCACCGGGGATGCCATCGATCAAGAAGCCCACGCAACCCGCGCCCGCGCTGTGAAGCGCCGAAACTGGGAAAAAGGCGGGATGCCCCCGCGCTTGGCCACGCAGCGCAGTGGGGCCGGGCGGATCGCGCCACCGGGCCTGACGCGTCAAGCGTTGGCCCCTTTGCCGGTGGCGGCCCTGCGGCTGGAAGATCACGTGGTGACAGCTTTGAACCGCCTGGGTCTGCGCCGGGTTGAAGATTTGTTGAACCAGCCCCGTGCGGGTGTAGCCCGCCGCTTTGGGAAGGGCACGGTGTATCGCATGGACCAGGCCATGGGCGTGGCCCCGGAACCGGTGAATCCGGCACGACGGGATGTTCTGTTTGCCTGCCGCCTGACCTTGCCGGACCCCATCGGTCTGGTGGATGATATGCATGCGGCCTTGGACAAACTTCTGCCCCGCCTGGCGGCCAATCTGAAAGCAGAAGGTCAGGGCGCGCGCCGCCTGCGGTTGGAAGCGTATCGCACCGATCAGACCATGCAGTGGCTTGAAGTGGGCCTGGCGCGCCCATCGTGGAATCCTGACCGTATGCGTCCCCTTCTGGTGCAAAAGATGGATGATTTGGATGCCGGATTTGGCATCGACATGTTGCGTTTGATCGCCCCGCAGGTGGAACCGGTCCATGCCCATCAACACAAAGGCCATCTGGAGGCTGGGGCCGCCGTGACAGACCGCCTGAACGCCAACACGGCTTTGGATGATCTGCTGGGAAAACTGGGCGCGCGGATCGGGTTGGAACAGATCACCCGGCTGCATCCGTCCAGCAGCCATATCCCCGAAAAAGCGGCGCAGATTTTGGCGGCGGCTTGGTCCCAGCCGGAAATGGACTGGCCACACCCCAGCCGACCGCGCCCCTTGGTCCACTTTCCGCCCGAAGCGGTGGCGGCCCCAGAAACACCGCAAGTCCCCGCGACGTTCAAATGGCGTGGGCAAATTCACGAACTGAAGGTGGCCACGGGGCCAGAACGCATCGCCCCGGAATGGTGGTTGGCGGAACGGGATTGGCGCACGGGCACGCGTGATTATTGGCAGGTGGTCACCAAAGGGGGCGACCGGCTGTGGCTGTATTTTGCCCACGGGGGCGCGATATCTGGGGGCTGGTTTTGTCAGGGACGTTTCGCTTGACCCACAGCAGAAGGGCCCACCCCTGCCGAGGTGAGCCCATACTGGAGGTCGTAGACTGGCGGCGCAGGGGCCTTTTCAAGTGGGGGCAAGAAAACCAGGCCCGCGCCACCAATCGACCCTGTTGGTATGACCCATGACAGTGGCGCAAGAACGCTCGGACCAGGGCTTCACGAAGGTTATTTTGCGGCAAGAATGGGGCAGGGTTGATTTGTCCGCGAATACGCGCAACTCTTGATAATATGAATGTCGTGACAGCCCAATTCCGCCCCAAGGCCCCCCAACAAGTGGCATTTCACCGCCTGGAATTGGGACCGATCCTGTCGTTGTACGGACGCATGGTGGCTGCCGGGGAATGGCGCGACTATGGCATTTCCACCCTGCGGGATGTGGCGGTGTTCAGCGTGTTCAAACGCACCGCAGAAAACCCCCTGTATCGCATTGAAAAGCGCCCAAAGCTGCGCAGCAAACAGGGCATGTATGCGGTGATCGGGGCCGATGGGCAGGTTTTGAAACGGGGTCACGATCTGCAAGCCGTTTTGCGCGTATTGGAACGTAAACTGATCAAATCGGTCGACTGAGCGGCGCCCATTTTTAGACAATCTGGCTGCCCTGGCACGGTAACGCATTTTCTGGATCAGAAAATGCCCCAGGCTTTCACAAAGAGTCTGCATCGTTTCCTCACTAAGAAAACGCCCCTTCGGAAAAATCTTGGGGGCGGGCAAATCCTGTCACCGCCCCAAACTCTTTCCGGCCAATGCGGTGGATGGCTTGATCCAACGGTTCCACAGCCACAGCCATGTGGTGGGCATTGGCGTGAATCAAACAGGTGTTGTCGAGCATCATGCCCACATGGCCTTGCCAAAACACCAGATCGCCCCGCACAAGGGTGGTTCGGTCGGCCACGGGGGTGAAAGCACTGGCTTGAAGATCACTGTCGCGGGGACACGCAATGCCGCACGCGGTAAGGGCTGTTTGCACCAGGCCGGAACAATCGATCCCGAAGCCTGAATTTCCGCCCCACAAGTACGGCGTGCCGACAAGTGCTTCGGCCACTGCAGCGGGGTCTGTGTCGCGATGGTGCAAAGGTGCGATGTGTTGGTCCATGACGAACCCGCCGGTGGCCAAGGCATTGTATCCATCCGATGATGACACAACAGCCACGTGGGATCCAAAGCTGACAGACCCGATGTCCCGCGATTTGAAGCTGGCCTGGCCATAGATATGTGCGGACCGAACCTGGATTTTGTGGGTTGGGTCCACCCAGCGTTCGACCGCGTTGGCCAGGATATAGCCCACATAACCGTCGCTTGGATCGAAGCCGAAGTGTTCCTTTGCCCCTGGATCAAAGTCCAGGGTCTGAAAGGCTTGCCCAAAACACAGCTGTTTGTCCCGCCCCCCTTGCGGCCCGTCCAGCAGGTCCGCCACCGGTTGGCTGATCCGCAACTTTGGCCCTGGAACGCCGATCTTGTGCAGGCCCGGCCGTTCCCTTGCGAACCGTCGGTCGGTCAAAGATTCAGCACTTTTGGCAAAGCATCAAACAACGCCCGTGTGCCTTGACCCACGCCGCCTTTGGGTCGTGTCGGGGCGGATGCCGGCTGCCATCCATAGCAGTCAAAATGCACGAACCGGGCGGTTTGCGTCACGAAGCGGCGCAAAAACAAGGCTGCCGTAATTGACCCCGCGAACCCGCCTTTGGGGGCGTTGTCCAAATCCGCTATGTCGGGTTCGATCATGGCTTCGTACGGGTCATGAAACGGCATCTGCCAGACCGGATCCAACACATCCTGCCCGGCTTGGGTGATGGCGTGGCTGACCAAGGGATCGTCGGTGTAATATGGCGCGATGTCCGGTCCAACCGCAACGCGGGCGGCCCCGGTCAAAGTGGCCATGCAAATCATCAGGTCCGGGGGGCTTTCGTCGGCCAGGGCCAGCGCATCGGCCAAGACCAAACGCCCTTCGGCATCGGTGTTGTTGATTTCCACCGTCAGGCCCTTGCGACTGGTCAACACATCTTGCGGGCGAAAGGCGTTGCCATCGATAGAGTTTTCTACGGCGGGGATCAGAACCCGCAAGCGCACGGGCATTTTTGTCGCCATGATCATTTGGGCCAGGCCCAGTACATGGGCCGCCCCGCCCATGTCTTTCTTCATCAATCCCATGGACGATGCTGGCTTGATGTTCAGCCCGCCGGTATCGAAGCACACGCCTTTGCCCACCAGGGTCAGGGCTGGCCCGGCCATGCCCCAGGACATGTCAATCAACCGAGGCGCGCGGGTGGATGCGCGGCCCACGGCGTGGATCATGGGAAAGTTTTGCGACAGCAAGGCATCGCCTTTGGTGACCGTAATGCGCGCCCCGTGCACATCTGCCAACGCACGGGTGACGGCTTCCAATTCATCAGGTCCCATGTCGGATGACGGGGTGTTGATCAAATCGCGGGTCAGGGCTTCGCCCGTGGCCACGGCAGACGTCCGCGGCACATCCACACCCGACGGCGGCACCAGTTTTGGCCCATCCACAGCTTTGGATTTGTAACGATCAAAGTGATATTGACTGAGCGCCCAACCCAAAGTGAAGGCGGTTTTTTCCCGGTCTGTGGCGTCACCGGTCAAAGTATATGTGGCTTTTGGCAAGGTGGCGATGTTGGCCAAAACGCCAAAGCGTTTGCGCGCGCGGTCAGCGCCTGTGCCATATCCCAATGCCACGCCGGATACAGACCCATCTGCGGCTTGCAGGATCAGTGGATTGCCCAACTGTCCTGACCAGCCGGTTTGCCGCGCCCAGGTTTGAACGGCGGGCCGTTGGGCGGCCAACCACGTGTCGGCCACCGCTTTTTTGACCAAAACGATGGGGATCGCGGGTTCGCCGACGCGGGCGAAAATAGGTTCGGGCAGGGGCATGGCGGGCCTTTGGGGTCAGCTTGTGATGTCTTCGCACACTAGCGTTTGGTGGCCCGCCTGCAACCTTCTGCGCGCCTAAACTGCGCCGCCCATGTCTTGAACTTCCCAAATTGCGGCCAAGGAACGGTCCCCAAGACGTACCAACCGGGCCAAGGCTGCGGCCAGGGCTGGATCGTCTTTGCGCAGTGCTAGTTTCGAAACATCTGTGGCGATGGTGGCAAAGTCTTGCAGACCAATTTGATCTGCAACCCCCACCAAACCCCGGGCGGCTTTCGCCAATGCAGCGCGGTCGTCTTGGTAAAATGCGCGTTCGATGGAAGACAGACGGTTTGCCAGTTCTTCCAATGCTTTGCAGATTACGGTGTCCGCTTGTTGTTCGCCAAGTTGCCCATAGAGCAATCCCAACTGGTCTTGATCCAGCTGAACTGCTTCGTCATGTGCCAGTACGGTGATATCAGCCAATGTGTATTCCAATTCATGTCACCCCCACGGTGGCCTTTTGTTTGGCGTGGGAATGCTTTCCAGCGCTTTAATTGCGCTGGCAATAAAATCTCGAATTTTGGAAGAACCTGCCGTAAACGATCCAAAAAGAAGTGAGAAAACCCATGGAACACGCCACTGCCCTTCCCGAATTTCTTGTGCAACGGTACCGTGCTTGGGCGGGGAATGATTATCTAGCCAAGGCCGACAAACATCGCAAGTTGGCCAGGGAAGGGCAGCACCCGTCGGCATTGGTGATTTCATGCTGTGACAGCCGGGTGCAACCCACCGACATTTTTGCCGCAGACCCCGGGGATTTCTTCGTGCATCGCAACATCGCGAACCTGGTGCCGAAGCCCACGACCGAAGGCGGCCCGCACGGCACATCCGCCGCGATCGAATACGCTGTGACGGCCTTGGACGTGTCACATATTCTGGTGGTGGGGCATTCATCTTGTGGGGGTGTGCGCGGTTGCCACGATATGTGCCAAGGCACCGCGCCGGCCTTGGAACGGCCCGACAGTTTCGTGGGGCGCTGGATTGATGCTTTGCGTCCGGCCTTTGAAACCGTGAAAGATATTGATGACGAAACGGCACGGGTGGCAGCGTTGGAAAAGGCCGCCGTGGTGATGTCTTTGAACAATCTGATGGCTTTTGATTTTGTGGCGGATCGCGTAGCGGACGGGCGCATTTCACTGCATGGGCTTTGGACGGATATCGCCGACGGACGCTTGGAACAGTACGACCCAAAAACAGGCCAATTTTCGCGCGTGTGAGGCCGCCCTGAATCTGTCCCCAATTTTAGTGAGTTTTCCGCCATTGGCCCGCGATTTCCGTTCCAAACAAGTCCGATTGATTCCTGGTGCCATGAAGATTGGCACCAGAACCTTCCAACTTGATTAACGTCGGGCAAAAAATTTCACCCTCGGGACAATCCATTGCCGCGGATTTGCGCGCATTGTTTGCCTTTTACGGCCGCCACAGGATGTCTTGGCCTTCGGGCCATGTGATGTCGACGCCGATTTTGACGATCTTCTTGTCACCCGGCGACATGGTCATGACCCATTCGCTGCGGCCCTGCACACCGTCCACATCGGTCGCGGATGGGCGCGGCGTGGCGGCCACGTCAACTTCCACGTCTTCGTTGACCGTGATGGGTAAGGCATAGGCCACGGTCACAGTTTGGGAGGTGGGCCCGATATTGTGGACCTCGAATTCCAATTCTTCTTTGCGGGTGTTGGACGTGGTGAAAATTCCTGTGTCGCCTTTCAGTTCAGACAAGAACCGAACCGCCAACGGCAAGGATTTGTCGGGCCCAAAATACAGTGTTTCTTCTGCACCGGGGGCGATGGCTGGCCAGCCGCCGTTACCGATCAGCGTGTCCCCGCGGTAAAATACAGCATTGCCCGGTAAGATCGGTTCCCCAGTTGCATTGGTGGTTTTGGCCCGCACGAACGCCGAAGCGTCCCGCCGGGGATTGGCATAGCGGTCGATTGTGGCATCCAGCACCAACGGTGCCAAGTTGATCTGTTCCGCGCCAGTATTGCCGCCGCTGATGGTCGTGGGGGTTGGAATCTTATAGGTGACTTCGATGCCGTCAAAGTTTCCAGGCACGGCTGCGAATTCTGCCACCTCTGCGTCGGCCGACATTGCCAGCCCCCCGCGGGCCAGGCTTTTTGACATGGTCCGCACGGTGGCTTTTGGCGGTTCCAACAATTGCACCACGTCACGTCCAGGGATGGTGGGGCGCAGTTGCTGGTACGGTTCCGCCGATGACAGGGTGATCGCCGCATCCACCCAGGCCGCGCCGGTGAACTGGGACACCAAGGCCCGGCGGTTCAAAGTGATCATGCCTGCGTCTTCATCCAACCTTGCGTCGTATTGAATCGACCAATTCGCTTCTGCCACGAAGGTTTCGGACAGAACAGTCACTTGGGTCGCATCATTTGTGGAAACGGACAAACGCGCCACGGCCCAGTCCGGGGTGGGCACGCCCAAGTCGGCCAAGGCCTGCGCGGCCAAAGTGCGTTGGGCTTGCAATTCTGCCAACGCTTTGCGGGCGCGGTCCAGTTTCAGTGCCAAAGCGCCGTGCGCCGCGCGGTTGTCAGCAAGTGCGCCCGGCAGGAAACCTGCAATGGCGGACAAATCTTCCAGCGACTGTGCATTGTTCGTCCCACCCGGTTTGATGGACTGAAGATAGGCATATTGCGCTTGCAACCCGGCCTGTTCGCCGGCCATCCGGGACTGGTCCGCTTGCATCTGGGCAATGGCGGCGTCCAACTGTTCCACTGCGGCCTGTGCCTGGGTTTGGGCGGGGGAAAAGAAGGCGGTGGGCACCGTCGGAAGTGTGTTCAACAAAGCCACGGACACAGGGGTTGCGCCCGCCACGCCGAAACGGGGACTTGCATTCATCAATGTGGATTTGGGGATGGCCAGGAAAATCTGATGATCCCCGGCGGGCACATCCACTTGGGCTTGGGCCGTCACAATCGCACCTTGGCCGAACACCGTCGCGGCAGTAACCGGGAAAGCGGTATAGAAATCATCGGCCCAACTGGTGGCGGGCAGCGTCAAGATCAGTGGAAAGAGAATGCGGTTCATGGTGTCGGCCCCAACTGAGTATAGGGCCACTATGAAAGACAAAGGCGCGGAACATCAATTCCGCGCCTCAAATTCATGAAACTTTGTGCAACACGGGCAGGGGCGTCACCCTTTTTGCAGCACCTTGTTGCCCAGCACTTCCGCGATTTGCACGGCGTTCAAGGCCGCCCCTTTGCGCAGGTTGTCGGACACGCACCACAGGTTCAGCCCGTTTTCGATCGTGCTGTCTTGGCGAATGCGGCTGATAAATGTGGCGAAATCACCGACGCATTCCACCGGCGATACGTAACCGCCGTCTTCGCGTTTATCGATCACCATGATGCCCGGCGCTTCACGCAGGATGTCGCGGGCTTCGTCTTCGTCCAGGAAATCCTCAAACTCGATATTGATCGCCTCCGAATGCCCCACAAAGACCGGCACGCGCACGCATGTTGCAGTGACTTTGATGTCTTTGTCCACGATCTTCTTCGTTTCGGCCACCATCTTCCATTCTTCTTTGGTGGACCCGTCTTCCATGAACACATCGATGTGCGGGATCACGTTGAAGGCGATCTGCTTGGTGAATTTTTTCGCGGGCTTGTCGTCGGTGGGATTGTACATCGACTTGGTCTGGTCCCACAGCTCATCAATGCCTTCTTTGCCGGCACCTGACACGGATTGGTACGTGCTGACCACCACGCGTTTGATTTTCGCGCGGTCGTGCAGCGGCTTCAGGGCCACCACCATTTGGGCGGTCGAACAATTCGGGTTCGCGATGATGTTCTTCTTGGAATACCCGTGGATCGCATCTGCGTTCACTTCGGGCACGATCAACGGCACATCAGGATCGTACCGGTACAGCGACGAATTATCGATCACCACGCAGCCAGCCGCCGCCGCCTTGGGCGCAAAGTCTTTGGTGGCGGCAGACCCCACCGCGAACAGGGCGATGTCCCATCCGGTGAAGTCGAAGGTGGCCAGGTCTTGGGTTTTCAATGTCTTGTCGCCGAAGGAGACTTCGGTGCCAATGGACTTGCGGCTTGCCAGCACGGCAATTTCCGTAATCGGAAACGCGCGTTCGTCCAGGATGTTCAGCATTTCGCGGCCAACGTTTCCAGTGGCCCCAACGACGACGACTTTGTAAGACATAGTCCCTTTCCTTTGTATAAATTGGACGCGTCCGCTTAGGGGGTATTGCCGCGAAAGGAAAGGGGGGCGGCTTCAGTCCAGGCTGTCGCGCGAAAACAGGTAAATTGTGGTCCCGATCAGCACCACAATGGTGAAAAACCAAAATACTGCTTCAAACGGTTGGGCCACGTCGGTGGCGCTGGCCTTGGACCAGTCGAATACCTGCCCGCTTGCGGCCTGAAGAACCCCGACACCGCCGATGCCAAACATGTTCACCAAGGTGACACCGCGCCCGGTCAAATGGGGTGGGATGAAGGCTTTGGCATGGGCCATGATCACCGCAAACGTCGCCCCAGAGATGGACAACAGCGCCGCAAAGATGCCCGCAGTCCAGATCCCCGTGCCGCCGAACTGGGCCAGCAAGGCGCAAAACACGGCGCCCGACGCCACGCCAGTGAACACGACCCACTTGCGTGTGCCGAACACCCGATCCAAGGGGCCAATGACCAACGTGCCGACAGCGATCAGAAGCGCTGCCAAAAAGGTGACATTCCCGATCTGCACCGTCGTTGCCCCATGCACTTGGTCCAAATAGGGCCCGATCCAAAGCCCCCGGATGGACGCGGACGGGCCATAGTTCACCGCCACCACGGGGATGATCAGCCACAGGGCCGGGATGCGCAACAGGTCCAAGATGCTGCCTTGCCCCTTGGTTTCAACCTGGTCTGGGTCGCGCAGCACCAGGGCAATCAGAACGCCGCACACCATCGTCACCGCGGCCAAGCTGCCCAAAGTGGCCCGCCAGCCAACCGCGTCTAACATCCAGGCCAACGGGGTGGACGCAGCGATGTTGCCCAAATTCCCAATCCCCACCACCATGGCGGCATAGGTGGCAAAGACGGCAGCGGGAAAGCCGCGTGCGATGATGAAAAAACTGGCCATCAACATCGGCGCGCACCCCAGCCCGATCAATCCCATGGCCAAGGTTACGTGCCAAGGCGACGTGGCCAACGCGAACAACCAGGCCCCGGACCCCGCTGCCAAAACCACCAAGGCGCTGGTGGTGCGACGGGGGCCCACCGTGTCAAAGGCCCAGCCGATGGGCAGTTGCGCTGCGGCAAACACCAAAAACCACGCGCTGGCAGCGTTGGACAATTGCACTTCGGTCATCCCCAACTGGGCCTGAAGCGACGGTCCCAACACGCCAAGAAACGCGCGGTAAAATTGGGACAGGATATAGGTCAGGGTCAGCAGGATAAGTCCGGTGCGCATGGCGGGCCTTTCAGTGTCGATCACCGCTCCCACGGACGGGGGGTGGGCGCAAGCTATTCTGCGACACCCCCCTGGTATCTTTCACAGCCATAGTGTTTTTTGCGTCGAACACGCCGAAACAGGGGGTCGCCATGACAGTTGCCAACAAAACAATTTTGATCACCGGGGCCAGTCGGGGCATCGGCGAAGCTGCTGCGCGCCACTTGGGTGCCCTTGGGGCAAATGTGGTTTTGGCCGCGCGATCCGCACAGGCTGTGGCCGCCATAGCAGAAGACATTGGCCCCAACGCCCGTGGCATCGCCTGCGACGTGGCAGACTATGCACAAGTGAAAGCGGCAGTGGATTTGGCGGTTTGCGACTTCGGAACCTTAGATGTTTTGGTGAACAATGCGGGTCTGCTGGAACCGGTCGCCCGCTTGGCCGATATTGACCCTGGCGATTGGAACAAGGTGATCGACGTGAATGTCAAAGGGGTGTTCCACGGAATGCATGCCGCCGTTCCTGTCATGCAACACCAAGGCGGGGGCACGATCATCAATATCTCGTCCGGGGCTGCATACAACGTTTTGGAAGGCTGGTCACATTACTGCGCGTCCAAGGCCGCGGTCCTGCAATTGACCCGCGCAGGCCACAAGGAATACGGCGAAAAAATCACATGCGTCGGCTTCAGCCCTGGAACGGTGGCCACCGACATGCAGCGCGTCATCAAAGCATCCGGCGTGAATCCCGTCAGCCAGATTGACTGGGACCAACACATCCCGGCCAGCGACGCGGCCAAGACCATCGAATACCTGTGCGGTCCAGGGGCCAAAGCCCACGCTGGACAAGATTTTTCCATCAAAACCCCCGAAGGCCGCGCTGAAGCTGGCCTTGCCCCCCGACCCTGATACTGGACACGCCATGTTGCGCTTATTGCTTCCCTGGACACTGATCGCCCCTGTGATTTGGACCACCGCTGTTCATGCTGATCCCCCTTTTGGCGGAACAGTCTATGTTGAACCGGACATTATCACGGCCCAAGACCCAAGCACCTTTCGTGGTCTAACCTATGACGGGGCCGCGCGTCTGGACCGTTGGGACCACCGTTTTGAAACCAAGATGGACGAACCCATTGTGCCCGCAGACTTCCACCGTTTCACCGCCACCTTTCGCGGTGGCAAAACCATGCAATTGGAGGTGAACACCGAATTCGGCAGCGCCGCCAAAGCAGGGCGGGTGGCCGAAATCTATGCCTTTATCGCGGGTCAAATGCCTGCTGTTATGCGCAAAAATATGCTGTCCATCGTGGTGCACAAAACCGGCGATGATTGGAGTGCCGGACCTGATGGGGAAATCGTCATCCACCACGGAAACTATGCCGGTGAATTGGCAGACGGGGCATTGGAAGAATCCATGTTTCACGAAGCCGTCCACACCAGCATCGACATGCACGTCGAAGGCCGGCGGACCTGGGTGCGCGCGGCCAAGGCCGACGGCACCTTTATTTCTGAATACGCCCGCGACAGCGGCGGTGGCGAAGATGTGGCCGAAACCTTCTTGCTCTACTATGCTTGGGCGTTGCGCCGCGACCGCATGGACCCTGATGATTTGCAGGTCATTGAAGACACGATTCCCAATCGGTTGGCCTTTTTCCAAAAGACGTATCCCGCCGCCAAGCTTGGTCTATGACCCTTCACTTTGAGGGGAAATACCTCAGGGGTTTGGGGACAGCGTCCCCAACGCTATAACTCGCGCCCCGCCCTGAATTCGCCCCAACGCATCAAAGCATTGGCCCCCAACCAGGCAAAGGGTTCCGGCGGCAAACGGCTGGGTCCATCTGCGGCCAGGACTTGATCCAACAACGCGCTGCTGCGATCGCTGGCCAAATCGGCGGCCAACATACCGTGCAGTGTGCCTTTGGTGGTGCCCAAACCGTTTTGACAGCAGGCGGCATACAGGCCACGATCCACCTCTCCAAACGCTGCGGCGGAATTGCGGCTTAGACAAAGGCGCCCGCCCCAGCAAAATTCCATGTCCACCCCATACAACATTGGGAACCGTGCGGCGAAGCTTCGTTTATGGGTGGCCCCCACCGCCGCGATGCGTTTGTCCCCCACCATCATGGTCGGGTCGTATGTGGCGCGGTTGCGGATCACAATCCTGTGGCCCCCTGGACCGGAAATGCGCCGCACCGTTGTGCCCAACGGGTCGGCTGGGGTTGCGCCCCAGTCTGCCTGGCCCCCCAAGCGGGCCACTTCTTGCGATGTCAACGCGCGCGTCATGCTGGCATAGGTGAACACATGGGCCAATCGTCCTTTGAAATGGCCAAAGCTGTTGGCGTGGCCATTAACGGCCAAGATCACCTTCGGGGCGGTGATGCTTCCCAACGGCGTTTTCGCCGACCAAAGCACCCCACGCTTCAGTTGCAACACGGGCGAGTGTTCATAAATTTCCACGCCACGGTCCCGCAGGCCGTGGGCCACACCACGAACGAAGGCGGCCGGCTGCAACATGACAGTGCCTGGGGTGAAAAGCCCGGATTGGTAATAATCCGTTCCAGTGATCGCCTGCATCTTTGCGGCATCGTACAACGTGAATTCTTCACCCAGGGCGGCCAGGTGCTTTGCAAAATCTAAGTTGTGTTTGTGGCCCTTGGCCCCGGCCGCCGCATTCATTTTGCCGCAAGGATCGAACGCCCAACGGGGAATGTCGTACCGGGTTGCCATGGAAGTGGCAAAACTGATGGCCGCGCGGTTTTGGGCCAGTGTCGTTCGGTCGCCGTCCAACCCGCCGCCATAGTCTTCGGATGCCAGGTCATGGGGCAAATCAATCATAAACCCGGAATTGCGTCCGGCAGGCCCTTCTGCCAAACGCCGGCCGTCCAGCACAACAATGCGGTCGGTTGGATGCAATTCTGCCAAACGATGGGCCGCCGCCAAACCCGCAAAGCCTGCGCCAATGATCAGCCATTCGGCTTGGATGTGGTCTTCCAGCCTGGTGGGTGGCGCTTGATCGGCCAGGATCGCATTCCAGCCAGCCGGGCCAGGATCGCGGGGCAGGCGGGTCACAGCGGTCATCGATAGACACGCCCAAGCATGGTCGATGCGTTGCCGAATTCGCTTCCGAAATACCTGCACTGCGACACAGCAGTCATGTGAACCACTCCAAGGGGTTCAGGGATTTCCAGTCCAGCATACTTTCTGCTTCCCCACCCCGATCTACCAAAACAAAGACGGCACCGTCCGGGTCCTGGGCAAAAGCAGCCGCACCTTCGGGAAGCGTTGTGCGGGCAAAAATCTCGCCACCTGCCGCCTTCACATCGGACAAGGATCGGCGCAGATCATCCGTATCAAAATAGACAGCCCAATACTGTTCCTTCCCCCTTCGCGCAGTGTCTGGAATCTGGTGGCAATAACACAAAATGTCACCACCCTGACACACCGCAATCGGCCCGTCCTGGATACTGTCAAAGTCCCAATCAAAGACCGTTTTGTAAAAGGGGGCCACCGCAGTCGCGTCCGACACAAACAACCCATGCCCCAGACGATGACCAGGCCGTTGCTGCGTTGGCACGGCGATGTCCCCCTGATACGCAGTAAAGCCTGCCCCAAGCGGATCACGGATCAAGGCAAAGCGCCCGTCACCGCCAAAAGGGGACGGCGGCACTTCCACTTTTCCGCCGAATTGAACGGCAATCTCACAGGTGTGATCCAGGTCTTGTGTCCCGACATAGGTCATCCAGAAAGGCGGCAGGCCGATCTTTTGAAACTGTTCGGGCATTTCAAAAACCCCGCACACCTGTCCCGCTGCCCCTTGCCCAATGGAGTATCCATCGCTTGTGTCAAAGTGCCAGCCCATCACATCGGCGTAAAACGCCCGCACCAGGGTGGTTCGAAAGCACGACACATCACACCAAACAAACTGCCCGTGGGCCATGGCTTCCTCGCTTTTTTTGTTCGTCAAATACTCCGGGGTTTGGGGCAGCGCCCCAAGAAAAGCGGTGTGCCGCGCAGCCGCACATTTCAGTGGACCTGGTTCAATGCATCTGCTGCAGGGATCTCCCTCTCGCGTCTGGCGATATAATCCAACAGGGCGTCGTTCTTGGCAGGGTCCAACATCGGTTCTTCGTAGTCGTTCAGCAAGTCTTTCACCCGCTGCAGTGCGCGTTCGTTGGTGTTGATGGACCCCTCTTCTTTCCACTGGCCGATGGCGTTGTTGTCGAACATCTCAGGCATAAAGAACGCCCGTTGGAAGTTTTCCAA
>JAHDDS010000037.1 GCA_020629235.1 Planktomarina sp. | reverse complement strand
GCGGGCAGGTCAGCGATGTGGGCCAGGATGCGCAGTTCAATCTGGGAATAATCCAGTGCTACCAATGTCTTACCGGGTTCAGAGACGAAGGCCGTTCTGATTTTGCGCCCCTCCTCTGTCCGGATTGGAATGTTCTGCAAGTTCGGGTCAGTGGACGCCAGCCGCCCCGTGTTGGCCCCCGCAATGGAATAGGAGGTGTGCACCCGCCCGGTGTCCGGGTGGATGTGGTCCTGCAGCGCGTCGGTATAGGTGGACTTCAACTTGGACAGCTGCCGCCAATCCAGCACGCGCCCGGGCAGGTCGTGTTCCGTCGCCAGGTCTTCCAGCACGTCCACACCGGTGGAATATTTACCATTCTTACCGCGCTTGCCGCCGGGCAGGCCCATCTTGTCGAACAGGATATCCCCCAGTTGCGCGGGGCTGCCGACGTTGAAGGTTTCGCCTGCCAGTTCGTGAATCTCCGCCTCTAGCCCCGCCATTTTCTGGGCAAAGCCGTTGGACATCTGGCTTAACGTGTTGCGGTCCACCTTGATGCCCGCCATTTCCATCTGCGCCAGCACAGGCACCATGGGGCGTTCCAGCGTCTCATACACACGGGTCACCTGTTTGCGGTGCAGGTTTGGCTTCAGATACTGCCACAGGCGCAGGGTTATGTCGGCGTCTTCGGCGGCGTATTTCGTGGCTTGGTCGATAGGCACCATGTCGAATGTGATGGCGGATTTGCCCGTGCCCAGCAGGGTCTTGATGGGAATCGGCGTGTGGCCCAAATACCGGTCCGCCAACAGGTCCATGCCGTGATTGTGCAACCCGCCATTTTGGGCATAGGACATCAGCATCGTGTCATCGATGGGCGCGATATTGATGCCGACGCGGGCCAAAATCTTGGCGTCGTATTTCATATTTTGCCCGATCTTCAGGATCGCAGGATCTTCCAACATCGGTTTCAGCATGGCCAAGGCATCATCCAAACCCATCTGCCCATCCACCAGGTCGGACGACCCGAACAGATCGTCGCCGCCCTTCTTGTGGGTCAAGGGCAGATACGCCGCCTGCCCAGCCTCCACGCACAGGCACACCCCCACCAGATCAGCGCGCATTTCGTTCAGTCCGGTGGTTTCGGTATCCACGGCCACATATCCACGGGCGTAAATCCGATCCAGCCACACTTGCAGCCCGGCGGCGTCGGTGATGGTTTCGTATTTTTCCGGGTCAATGGGCGGCGCGTCGGGCAGGTCAGCCGCCTGATCCGGGGCTGGGGCTTCGATCACCGGCGCTTCGGCCCCCATCTGATCGGCGATGCGTTTGGTCAGGGTGCGGAATTCCATCTGGGCCAAAAACCCCAGAAGTGTGTCGGCGTCTGCGTCGCGCACTTCCAGATCGTCCAGCGTGAAGGGCAGCGCCATATCGCAATCCAGCTGCACCAGGCGCTTGGACAGCTCTATCTGGGCGCGGTGGTCGATCAGGGTTTGGCGGCGTTTGGGCTGTTTGATTTCTTCGGCCCGGTCCAGCAGGCTTTCCAAATCGCCGAATTCGTTGATCAGCAGTGCGGCGGTTTTGATCCCGATCCCCGGCGCGCCCGGCACATTGTCCACGCTGTCGCCTGCCAGGGCCTGCACATCCACCACGCGGTCGGGGCCGACGCCGAACTTTTCTTCCACGCCTTCCACATCGATGCGTTTGTTCTTCATGGCGTCCAGCATTTCTACACCGCCGCCCACCAATTGCATCAGGTCCTTGTCGGAACTGATAATCGTGCACCGCCCGCCCGCGTCGCGGGCTTGGCACGCCAGGGTGGCGATGATGTCGTCGGCTTCGAAGCCTTCGATCTCTTCGCACGCGATGTTGAAGGCGCGGGTGGCGTCGCGGGTCAGCGGAATTTGCGGGCGCAGGTCTTCGGGCATGGCCTCCCGATTGGCTTTGTACTGGTCATACAGATCGTTGCGGAAGGTGTGGGACCCTTTGTCAAAGATCACAGCCACATGGGTCGGCGCATCCGGGCCTGTGTTCCCTTCCACATACCGATGCAGCATGTTGCAAAATCCGGACACCGCCCCCACGGGCAAACCATCGGACTTGCGGGTCAGCGGCGGCAGCGCATGATAGGCGCGAAAGATGAACGCCGACCCGTCGATCAGGTGAAGATGATGCCCTTTGCCAAACGCCATTGCCGCCCCTCAGATGTGATCAAATCGTTTCAGCGCCAACGTCACAGAAAACGGCAGGGGCGTCCATGCCCCAAAGCGCAGTCCAGCCCCACGCAAGACCGCCCCCACCCAAGCATTGCAGGTGCGAAACAGATGGAACCGACTGCGGGCGGGAAAGAACACATCCGTTGCAGTCAGACCGGGGTGATCCAAGGGATCGACACCCTTCAGTTCGGCCAATATGCGCGCTTCAATCCCGCGTCTTTGGACGGGCGTGACTTGGATGAATTGAACGGACGCACTGGGGCCCAGGTCCCCCACCACGTCGAAACGCACCACGCTGGCATCACCCAATACGCCCCTTGCCACCGCCGACATCGTCACATCGCTGTACCCCCCGACGGTGGTGTAAAATTCCCGCGCGCCCCAGCCCACCATCACCCACTTCGCCAATGGGTGATCCAATGGCAGGTCCGTCTTGGCCAGAAACGCGAACGGATGATCGGCCAGGGGCAGCAAAATGTCATAATGGATGGGCCCGCGCACCAAGCCGATCACCTCTGTTCGCGGCTCTGCCGTCGCGGGGCCCCTGGGCCACATGGCCCCCACAAAAGCCGCCGTCAGATAGATCAGCACCAAACCGATCATTCCCCACAAACTGCGCGCAATCCACTTCACTTTGAGCAAAATACCTCGGGGGGTTGGACCAGGGGGGCAGCGCCCCCAGGGTCGCCCGCGTGGCGAACGCAAATAATACATCGGGCGGGCCGCAGGGCCGCACCGGGCGATTGATTGCCCCGGGGCGCATCAGCCCCTATGTCTGTGAAACGCAGCACGAAAGCCTTCCGATGTCTGATCTGGCCATTGATATCCAAGACTTACACAAAACCTATGGCGGCACCAAGAAGTCCCCCGCGAAGACGGCGCTGCGCGGTGTCAGCCTGGCCATCCCGCGCGGGCGCATCTTTGGGCTTTTGGGGCCCAACGGGGCGGGTAAATCCACTTTAATCAACATCATGGCGGGGCTGGTGACCAAATCATCGGGCAGCGTGCGCATCTGGGGGTTTGATCAAGACGAAAACCCCCGGCAATCGCGCGCCTCTATCGGGGTGATGCCCCAGGAATTAAACTTGGATCCATTCTTCACCCCCGGCGCCAGTCTAGAGGTGCAGGCCGGACTTTACGGGGTCCCCAAGGCCAAGCGACAAACGGACGACATCCTGAAGCTGATCGGGTTGGAAGACAAAGCCAATGCCTATGCCCGCACACTGTCGGGCGGCATGCGGCGGCGGTTGTTGTTGGGCAAAGCCTTGGTGCACCGCCCCAACATTTTGGTCTTGGACGAACCCACCGCAGGGGTGGACATCGAATTACGCCAGATGCTGTGGTCCAACGTGCGCAAGTTGAATGAAGGCGGCATGACGATCATCCTGACGACGCACTATTTGGAAGAAGCCCAGGAAATGTGCGACGACATCGCCATCATCGACAAGGGCCTGGTGCGCGTCCAAGACAGCACCGCCAATCTTTTGTCTCGTCTCGATGCAAAGACCATGATCGTGATGCCCGGGGACACCGCGCAAGATGTGCCGTTGCCAGACGGGGTCAGCATGGACAGGCGCCGCGATGGATCGCTGGCCATGACGTATTCCACATCCCAGATCAGCGCGGACCAAATCCTGGATGCCTTGCGCCGCGCAGGCGTCACAATCCGCGATATCCGCACCGAAGAAGCCGATTTGGAAGATGTGTTTCTGGCCCTGACGGCAGATACTTAAAGCGGCTGCAACATCCGCCCCAGGGGACGTCCCGCCACGATGTGCACGTGCAAATGGGGCACTTCTTGAACGCCGTCTTTGCCCGCATTGGACAACAAGCGATACCCATCGCCCCCGTCGCCCGGGCCCACCTTCAGCGCGGCCACCACTTGCCCAATGGCCCGCGTGTAATCTGCGATTTCCGCGTCCGACGCCTCTGCAGCAAAGTGGTCAAAGCACACATAGGGGCCCTTGGGGATCACCAGCACGTGGTCCGGGGCCTGGGCGTTGATGTCGCGGAAGGCCAAGGAATGCTCGGTCTCTAGAACAGTGGTGTTGGGAATTTCGCCGCGCAGAATTTTGGCGAAAATGTTTTTGTCATCATAGGCATAGGCCATGGGGCACCCCTTGCGTCAGTCGGCGAACAGGTCGCGGGTTTCAGCGATTTCTTTCGCGCGGTCCAAATCAATGTCCAAGAACGCGGCAATCGCTTCCGCGTTTTCATCAGAAGTGGCCCACTGCACGATGCGGAAGTGCCGCGGAAAACCGGCTTCGCGAAATTGGTCATATTCATAGGTCACGTCGCGACGCACAGTCGGCAGGATGCCCGCGATCAGTTCCTGCGACGACCGGTCAGCCGCCAAGCCGATGCGTTTGGCGTGGCCGGTCAGATAGTCGTCGGTGAATTCGCAGTCGATTTCCAACAACCGTGTGTCGCAGCGGTCGCGAAAGAAATCATCGGCCACATCGAAATTGGCAGTGTCCAAACAGATCAACAACTGGTCGCGGTTGTAATAATCAAACAGCATCCGCACCATGGACCGGCGGTGGCGGCCCCGCTTGGACAAGGATTTTTCGATCCCCCCCAAATCCGGCAGGCCCGCATCCAATTCGTTGAAGATGAATTCCAAAACCGGCACATCCGTCTTGTCGCGAATGCTGCCCAACAGGCGTTTCGCCACGTGCCACTTTTTGCACACCACCAAAAACAACTGCCGGTCTTTCCCGATGGAACTTTCCGCTTCCCAAAACCGCGGGGCAAAACGGCGTCCGACGCGGCCCCGCCCGGTCAGAAATGCAAATATCCGCTCTCCCTCGCCCGAGATTTCGAATTGCCGGTCCGAATCCGCATAGAGGTTCCCCAGCCGTTCTTTCAATTCCAAGGCTTCCGGGCTGATCTTGCGGGCAAACAGGTAATCCTGGCCCAACAGCATTTCATAGTGGTCGTTGTGGAACGTCACAGGCATGCCATAGTCGGTAAACATTTTGAACGTCAGCGACCGGCTGACGATTTCCCCCGACGGCACCAAGTGGCGCACCAAAGTCTGAAAGAAAGTTTCGTCAGGGATCCAGGTGGTTTTGAAAAACTGCATGACATCGCGGCGTTCGGCGCAGAATGCCAAAATCTTTTCGATGGTGTCGCGGCGCAGGCACCACCACTGCGACCCGATCATCATCTTGATATCTTTGGGCGGCTGGCGGGTCCAACCCAAGCGCTTCTGGATATTCAGCGATGTATAAAACAACTTCTTCTGGGTGCGTTCATTGAACCAGTGGCGATAAATCAACCGCCCTTCCTTCATCCCAGTCTTGATCCAGTCGCTTTCGAAATAGTCGAAGCTTTCCACGTAGTCGACATTGGCACTGTCCAAGAAGTCATGGGCATAAGCGGCCGATTTGATGGACTGACAGTCGCCCGACAGCATGTAATAGTGGGTGGCTTGCGGAAACGCGTCCACCGCCACTTCCAAGGCGCGCAGGGTCGCCGCCACCAAGGACCATTCCCCCCAACCGCAGTTTTCGCGCTTTTTGGCGAAGACAACGTGCGGATTTCCGCCGAGTGCCAACTGCAAAGCATCGTAATCTGAAGGCGACGCCGTCTTGTCGAAGTGGATAGACACGAAATCCCCCACATCCGTTAGCCTTTCAGCCTGTTGGATGATCGATTTAGGGTCCTTGTGACACAGCAGAATGTAGACGATTTTTGCCATTATCGAAACATATACCTTAGAATGATGCGCACTGTTTACCAATCTCTAGATTATCACTTGTTGAATAAACAGTGGTGTGATTCAATTAATGCGCATCAGGCAGTTGGCCTGGAAGGGACATACTATGGGTTTTCCTGGAATTTGGATGACAGAATCCGAAAGCGTCGTGTATCGGGTTGTGCCGAAATGCGCCTGTTCAACCATTGGACAGATCATGTTCTATTCGGATCACGGCGAATTTTTCGACGGGGACATCCACGATTCGAAAGACCGGATGCACAAGTGGTCGCAGGATTATTCCCAAGACCCCATCACCACCAACGTCCTGGCGCACAAAAGCTTCGCCTTCACCTGCGTGCGCAACCCTTACACCCGGATCCTGTCATCGTTTTTCGACAAGATCTGCGGCATCCAACGCAACGGCAATTATTACCGCGGCAACCTGGTGCCCATGCTGATCCAAAAATACGGGATCGAAGTGGGCAAGCCGGAAGACGGGTTTGAATTTGACCAAATCAAAAGCTTCCGTCGGTTCTTGCTGTTCGCGCGCGACACCATCCGGTGGCGCCGCCCTATGGATCCCGACATTCACTGGTCCGCCATGTCGGGCCATGTCAGTACGTTCATCGTGAACGGCGGCCGGTACAATAAGATTTTCTGGACCGAATCCTTCAATGACGGGATGCAGCAAGTCCTGGACAAAATCGAAACGCCCCACGCTGTGTCCTTGGCCGACATCCCGCGCTTCAACGAAAGCGAAGGCCACGGCCCCAAACGCGCGCACCCAGTGGAAGACTATTTCGACGATATGTCCATGCATCTGGTGTACGAGATGTACAAACGCGATTTCGACATGTTCAAATACGATTTCCACAACCCGGCCAACAAAATGCCCATCGGGGAAATCGATTTGGACGAAGTGCACGCCAAGCTGGGCGAATAAAGCGGTGCGCGCCAAGCGCGCGCACGATGCTTGGGATTGGGGCACTGCCCCCTTGGTCCTGCGGCCCAATTCCCCCGAGGTATTTGGGGCAAAATGAAATCCGTAAGGAAATCTTAACCCCACCCAATCATGCTGTAAGAACGGTACAGGCTGAGGAGCCGATGACCGTGCAAGGTGAAGTCGCCCTGCTTGGGGTGTCTCAGGCAGGGCGCGTTTCTTTTTGCTTCATTTTGCCAAAAATACCTTCGGCACATTGTCCGCAAACCGTGCAATGCACAGATGTTTTGCGATCCTGCCGTTTCGACCATGGAAACAGCGGATTGGGCCAAAGGCCCAATTCCTTCAGATCAGGCTTTCGGCAGCAAACAGCGCTTTGATATCGGTGGCGGGGCGTGGACCCACGTGGGCAATAACTTCCCCCGCTGCAACAGTGCCCATCTTTGCGGCCACGTCCAGCGACGTGCCTTGCACCAATCCATACAGGAAGCCCGCCGCGAATTGGTCCCCGGCACCCGTGGCGTCCACAGGCGTGACAGGGGTTACGCCCACATCCACACGGTCCGATCCGCTTTGCACCGACACCCCGTCAGACGACCGCGTGCACACCACCAATTCGCAGTCTTCGGCGGCTTGGGTTAATGCGCCCGTCAGATCGTCGGTTTGATACAGGGATTTCAGTTCTTCTTCGTTGCACAGGAAATAACCCAGGGGCCCCGCGATCAATTTGCGGAAATCACCGCGGTGGCGGTCCACGCAAAACGGGTCAGACAGGGAAATCCCAGCCCGTCCACCTGCGGTTACAGCAGCGTCAGCCGCTTTGTAAAACGCAGCTTTGCCGGGGTCCTTGTCGAACAAGTATCCTTCCAAGAACAAGATGTCCCCGCCTTCCACAACGGTCAGGTCTACATCGTCCGGGCCCACATCAGACGACACCCCCAGATAGGTGTTCATCGACCGTTCCCCATCGGGCGACACAAAGATCATCGACCGCGATGTTGGCAGGTCAGACCCCGCAACCGGCGGATTGGGAAACGCCGTGCCTTCATCCGCCATGGCTTTGGCATAGGTTTGGCCCAAATCATCATCCGCAACGCGCCCGATAAAAGCGGTCTTCACCCCCAAGGATCCCAGCCCCGCGATTGTGTTGGCCACAGACCCGCCGGGCGTTTCCGTCCGATCACCCATGGCGGCGTACAAAACCTCGGCCCGGTCCTGGTCGATCAGTTGCATGATCCCCTTTTCGATCCCGTTGTCCGCCAAAAATGCATCCGTACTGGTGGCGATCACGTCCGACACCGCATTGCCGATGCCCACAACTTGAAAGGTCTTGCCCATAACAACTTCCTTGTTCCGTTTGCGCGCTGCCTATCCCGGGACGGCGCAGGTTGCCAGTGGGCCTTTGCGCAAAATCCGGGTCGAATTGGGCGGGTCCCTGGGCCATAGTTGCCCCCATGCAAGACCAACACAGCTATCACTATGCCGTCATCCGCCGGGCCATTGACCTGATCGACGCAGCGCCGCAGCCACTGTCGCTGGAAGAATTAGCTCGGGCCGTGAACCTAAGCCCCGCCCATTTCCAGCGGGTCTTTTCAGCCTGGGTGGGGGTGTCAGCGAAACGGTATCAACAGTACCTGATGTTGGGGCATGCCAAGACCCTGCTGCGGGACAGGTGCACCACCTTTGACACAGCCGTGCAAGTGGGACTGTCGGGGTCGTCTCGGTTGCACGATCTGTTTTTGCGGTGGGAAGCCATGTCGCCCGGGGCCTTTGCCCAAGCCGGGGCGGATGTGACCATCTTTGAAGGATGGTTCGACAGCCCCTTTGGCGCAATGATCGTCATGGGCACAGACCGGGGCATTTGCGGCATTGCCTTTGCAAGTGAAATGGGACGCGATGGGGCCCGCGCGGATTTGACCGACCGTTGGCCCCAGGCACATTTTGTGCAAGACCCCGACCGGCTGGCCCCTTGGGTGCAAGCCTTTGTGGCCCAAAGGGGCGAAACCAAGCTGCACCTGATCGGCAGCCAGTTGCAGATTAAAGTGTGGGAAGCGTTGCTGAACATTCCGTCGGGCCACGTCACCACCTATTCCCAGATTGCCCATCGCACTGGCAGCCCCCGTGCCGTGCGGGCCGTGGGCACCGCCGTGGGACGCAACCCCATCAGTTGGATTATCCCGTGCCACCGGGCCCTGCGCAAATCGGGGGACCTTGGGGGTTACCACTGGGGCCTGCCGGTCAAACGCGCGCTTCTGGCGTATGAAGGCGCGCGGGCCGATGCTGCGGGCTGACCAGATGCGCCGATCTTGCGGCCGTTATACCCCTACACCCGGCTGATATTGCATAACACGGACCCCTGCCCCACCTCTGACACAGCACGTCCAACGACCATGTCAGAAGGAAACAGGCAAATGAGCTTCGGATTTAAACTGTCCACCCTGTGCGGTGCGGCTGCAGTGGCCCTGACGGGCTGCGGCGACTTTGACACCAACGCCACGCGCGGCGCTTTGATTGGGGCTGCCAGCGGTGCCGTTCTGGGGGGCGCTGTGTCCAGCGACCAGGACCGCGGCAAGGGGCGCGTCATCGGTGCAATCCTGGGCGGTGCCCTGGGTGGCGTCGCCGGTCGGCGCCTGGACGAACAAGAAGCCGCGTTGCGCAACGATTTGGGCGACGACCGCATTTTGATCCAAAACACCGGGCGGCAGCTGGTGGTGACCATGCCCCAGGACATTCTGTTTGCCGTCGACAGCACTGCCCTGCGCCCTGACTTGCAACGCGACCTGGCGGCCTTGGCGGCCAACCTGCGCCAGTATCCCGACAGCATCGTTGATATCGTGGGCCACACCGACAGCACGGGCGACGCAGCCTATAACCTGAACCTGTCGGAACGGCGTGCTGGGGCGGTGTCCAACGTCCTGGCGCGCAACGGTGTTCCGGGTTGGCGGCTACGGTCCGTGGGGCGCGGCGAAACCCAACCGGTGGCCAGCAACGCCGACGCGGCAGGGCGCGCGCAGAACCGCAGAGTGGACATCATCATCACCCCAACCGGCTGACGGTTTCGCTTTCCTGATGGATGAATTGGTTTTATTATTTGACCAATTCATCCAAAGGTCAGCCCATGCCGTTTCGCCCCGTTCAATCCGAAAAGCTGTCCCAGGCCATCACCACCCAGATCGAAGAACTGATCCTGCGCGGTATCCTGCGCCCTGGGGACCGCTTGCCGTCAGAACGGGATTTGTCCGACACCATGGGCGTGTCGCGCCCGTCCCTGCGTGAAGCCCTGTCGGCCTTGCAAGACGACGGGCTGCTGACATCCCGCGTCGGTGCAGGGATCTTTGTGGCAGATGTTTTGGGGTCCGCCTTTTCGCCCGCGCTGACCCGATTGATGGCATCACACCCCGACGCCGTGTTCGACGTGATCGCGTTTCGCAAAGACATGGAAGGCTTGGCCGCAGAACGCGCCGCGCGCATGGGGTCCGACACGGATTTGGCCGTCATCGACGCCGCGTTCCAAACCATGGTCGCCGCCAGCGACAAGCGCCCCAGTGCCGAAGAGGCCAAATTGGACGCGCAGTTTCACATGGCCATCGTAGAAGCCAGCCACAACGTGATGCTGCTTCACATGATGCGGTCAGTGTATGAAATGTTGCAGCAGGGTGTGTTTTACAACCGCCAAGCCATGTTTCGAAACCGCACCAGCCGGGACCGATTGCTGGACCAGCACCGCGCCATCAACACCGCCTTGCAAGCCCGCGATCCCGATGCGGCGCGTACCGCGCTGCATGATCATTTGGATTTTGTGGCCGGTGCCCTGCGTGATCAGATGAAAGCGGACCGCGACGAAGGGTTTGCCAAATTGAAGATGGAACAGGACAACGCAAGCTGATGTTTATTGGGCATCTTCCCGGCGCATATCTGTTGTCCAGCGCCTTTGCGCCGCGCACCACATCGCCCGCCGTGTTGGCGGCGTTTCTGGTGGGGTCGGTTATCCCTGACTTGGATATGCTGTGGTTCACCTTTGTGGACAGCAGCGTGCACCACCATCACCTGATCACCCACCGCCCTGCCCTGTGGGGCTGCATTGGGGCGGCCGGTCTGGTCCTGCGCTGGCCTTGGCTGGTGGCCCTGGCCTTGGGGGCCATCGTGCATTGTGCCTTGGATACAATTGCCGGGGACATCATGTGGCTTTGGCCGTTCAGCCGCGAAGGGTTTCAAGCCGTTGTTGTGCCCGCCACCCATGATCATTGGATCAAAAGCTTCTTGGCCCATTGGACGTTCAAAGTGGAAATCTTGATCTGTTTGGTGGCGGCCACTGTGTTCTGGAAACGAAACAGGCCCGGCGTTTAAACCGGGCCCGCGTTCTTTTGTTTGCGCTTCAAATCAGTGCAGCTTTTCGCCCACTTCTTTGATGGCGTCGTCGATCAAGCTGCCAGCGGATTTCGCGGTCATTTGCTTGGCAACGATGTCTTGGGCCGCGCTTATGGCGACGGACACGGCTTGGTCGCGCACTTCCTTAACGGCAGACGCTTCAGCAGATGCGATTTGATCTTCGGCAGCAGCCAGGCGACGTTGCACAGATGTGGCGATGTCGGCTTTGGCTTGTTCGGCTGCAGCTTTCGCTTCTTCGCGGGCTGTTTCTACGATGCGGTCGGCTTGGGCTTGCACCTCTGCCTGTTTGCGTTCGTATCCAGCCAGCAATTCCTGCGCTTCTTCGCGCAGCTGGCGGGCCTGGTCCAATTCAGACCGGATGTTCGCCGCGCGTTGATCCAGCATGCCGCCCAGCAGTTTGGGCACACCGAAATACAGCAAGATGCCCACAAAGGCCAAAAACCCCAACAGGACCACAAAATCCGTGTTCGCCAGGCTGAGGAACGGGCCGTCTGCCGCCATGGCAGGGCCAGCGACCAAGACCAAAAGGATGGAAAGACGTGTCATGCGATTATCCTTTCATCCGGCTGGCCACGGCAGCTTTCACCGCTTTGGCGTCCGCTTTGCCACCCATGGCAGCCACAATGTCCCCGGCCACATCGGTGGCCACATCGTTGACGCTTGCCAAGGCGTTGTCGCGGATTTCGGCCAGTTTGGCCTGGGCTTCGGCGGACTTTGCAGAAATTTCTGCGTCTGCTTTGGCCATTTCCACGTCCAATTGCTTTTGCACGTCTTCTTTCATTTTCGCCGAAATGCCTTGGGCTTCGGCGCGCGCGTCGGCCAATGCCTTTTCATAGGCGGCTTCTGCATCTTGCGCTTTTTGCTTCAGCTCTTCGGCTGCGGCCAAGTCGCCTGTGATGGCATTGGTCCGGTCTGCCAAAGCGCCGCCAATGCGGGGCAAGGCCACGCGCGACAGCACCAGGTAAATCACCACCAAAGCCAGCAACAACCAGAAGATCTGGTTGGGGAAGGTGGTGATGTCCAACTGTGGCATGCCGCCAGACGATGCGGCTTTTTCGACACCTGTATCGGTTGCCATGTTCTCTCCTCCTCGAACCCGGGAAAATCCGAGGTCCCATCAAGGGACCCCGGAACCTAAGGACGATTGGATTAAACGGCGAACATCAACAGCAGAGCGACGAGGAACGAGAAGATCCCCAGGGCTTCTGCGAACGCGATGCCGATGAACAGTGTGGCTGTTTGGCCGCCAGCGGCGGATGGGTTGCGCAGTGCGCCGGCCAGGAAGTTGCCAACAACGTTGCCCACACCGACAGCCGCGCCACCCATGCCGATGGATGCCAGGCCTGCGCCGATGAATTGACCCATTTGTGCGATATCGCCTTCCATAACAGTTCTCCTTAGGTTGGAAGCTCAGATAAGTTGTTCAGACCTTAGTGATGGGGATGCAGCGCATCTTTCAGATACACGCAGGTCAGAATTGCGAAAACATAGGCCTGGATGAAGGACACCAGGACTTCGAGTGCGTACACGGCCGTGATTGCCGCGATGGACAAAGGGGCGATCCAGTACACAGCGGCAAATGCCGCGAACACTTTGATAACGGCGTGACCGGCCATCATGTTGCCCGCCAAACGAATGGAATGGCTGACGGGGCGCACGAAATACGAAATCACTTCGATCACCGCCAAGATGGGGCGGATTGCCAGGGGGGCGGACGAAATCCAAAACAGGCTGAGAAAGCCTGCGCCATGTTTGACGAAGCCCAAGATTGTGACGCCCAAGAACACCATCATGGCCATCACGGCGGTGACAGCAATGTGGGACGTAACGGTGAAGGCGGATGGCAGCGGGCCAAACTTGGGCAGCAGGCCCAAGAAGTTGGCCACCAGAATGAAGATGAACAGCGTCATGATATAGGGGAAGTATTTCACGCCGTCTTTGCCAGCGACGTCTTCCACCATTTTGTAGACAAAGCCGTACAGCAGTTCAGCCACCGATTGCATGCGCGTCGGCACCAGATTTCGCCCGCGCGCGCCCACCACCAACAGCAGGACCACGACAACGACCGTCAAAAACATCCACAATGTCACGTTCGTGATGGTCAACATTCCCACCGGCCCGTCGCCGAACAGGGGTTTCACCAGGAACTGGTCCATGGGTTTGAATACCAAGCCGCCGTCTTTGCTTTCTGCCAAGGTCTTACCCTCTTTCGTCTTCTGCGGCCCGGGCCGCGTTCTTATCCTGCACTTCCTGCGCGGTTCGCATCATGGTGCGTATCCCGGCAGCAAGGCCCAAACCAATAAACAGGATCAGAAAGATGGGCATCGTCCCCAACCAGGCATCCAGCCCGTATCCAATCCCAAATCCAATGGCGATCCCCGCCACCAGTTCGATCACCATGCGCCAGGCCACTTGGGCCATGGTATGATGATCTTCCGTCTTACTGGGGGCTGGGGCGCGCGCTGCTTTCATCGCATCGATGCGTTCTTGCAGGTGGTCCAGGCGATTTTCGTCTGACGGCGCCACGCAATCATCCCTTTGACGGCATGGCCACGGGATAGGATGGGCCGTCACCAGAGTCAATTTGGAAAGCCAATGTCCGAATTCATACTAAGATACTGAAAACATTGGGGTAATATTTTCAAGGAAATCGAAAACCCATCGCCGCACTCCGGATTACAGGCAAACGGCGGCAAATCGCGATATTCAACCATTTGGTTGACGATTGGCCCCGGCGGCGTATGCATCCCCCATGACCCGATCCTTGGACGCGATATTTCAAGCCCTGGCCGACCCGACACGACGGGCGATTTTGGTGATGTTGTTGGAAGATGACATGGCCGTCACCGATGTGGCCGACCCGTTCGAGATGTCATTGGCCGCAATATCTAAGCACCTGGGCGTGCTGACGGCGGCGGGGCTGATCCAGCAAGAACGGCGCGGACGGGTGAAGTGGTGCAAACTGGACCCCACCGCCATGGCCGAAGCCTGGGTGTGGATGCAGGGGTTTGGCCAGTTCGACCAAACCGACTTGGACCTTTTGGAAAAGTCAGTGGCAGCGTTGTTGTCAGAACCCACTTCCCAGAAGTAACGCGACCGCCGTCAGAAAACCCATTGCAACATATAAACCCGTCATGATGACCCTCTTAACCGCTTACCCCCACCCCATGGGCGTAAGGTGAGTCGGGTTTTCAGGTCGCGGGGAAAACGCGCGGGATTTTTTCACATGTGACGCGAGGTCAGGGCAGCATGGTTTTCAGACGTTCAGTGATGGCTTTGATTTTCGCCGTGCGGTGCAGGTCCACGTGGGTCACCAACCAAAGATCTGGGGCCCAATCTGCTGCCGGGGCATCAACGGGATGCAGGCCCGGGGTCCCATCCGCCACCACCCTGGGCAAGATCACCACCCCCAGGCCCGCCAGGGCGGCGGGCAGCAAATCAAATTCAGTGGCCACGCGAAAGCGAATGCGGTCTGCGGGCACATGGGTTTCAATCCAGCCGTTGTTTGGTCCAGGCGACGTATCGGCGAACCCGATCACCCCCACCTGCGCGCTGGCCTGGTCCAGGTTTTCGAAACCGTGGGGCGCCTTGGCATAGGCGGCAAACTGCAGCTTGCCCAAGGATTGCACCACATAATCTTCCATATCCGGCTTGCGGCCCGCGCGCAGGGCCACATGCGCGTCCCCCCGTTCGATCTGCTGGACCCGGGTTTCCGACCGCAGCGTAATCCGAACCCCGGGGTGATCCGCTTGGAATTGCGCCAAAATCGGCATCAACAGCGGCGACAGGATCGGCAGGGCCGTCACCACCAGGTCCCCGTCCACGCTGTCGGTGCGGGTCTTCAGCCGCGTTTCCAACTGGGCCACTTTGGCGTCCACATCGCCGATGCTGTCCAACACATCCAACCCGGCTTCCGTGGGGGCGAACCCGCGACCGTGGCGTTGAAACAGCTTCACCCCAAGGCGGGCTTCCAATGCGTCCACTTGGCGGATCACCGTGGCGTGGTGCACCCCCAAAGCAGCCGCTGCCCCGCTGGCCGTGCCGTGTTTGGCCACGTAAAAGGCAGTTTTCAGTTCGTCCCAATTCTGCATGCCGCCAGCTTATTGTGCAAATTTGCACAGCGCCAGCGGCAGTTGACTCCGCGCGGCAGGGGGCCTAGACGACGCGATATCCCGGAAGTGTGAAATCTTCCGGTCCTTGGGCTTTTGCCAGGATCGACACCCGTCAGCGCGTTGCGCCCACGGGTGCCTTTGCGGTTTGGGCTTTGGGAATGTCGCCGTTGCCCCCATATTGGGGCATCCGCACACAGTGAAATGAAGGGGCGCGCCCATGTTTGAAAATCTGTCTGAACGGCTTGGTGGGGTCTTTGACCGGCTGACCAAAGCGGGTGCGCTGTCCGAAGACGATGTCAAAACTGCCCTGCGCGAAGTCCGGGTGGCCCTGCTGGAAGCGGACGTGTCCCTGCCGGTGGCCCGTGCGTTCATCAAGAAAGTGCAAACCAAAGCCACCGGCGCTGCGGTGACCAAATCAGTGACGCCCGGCCAGCAGGTGGTGAAGATCGTGCACGATGCCATGATCGACACCCTGCGCGGCGAAGGCGAACCGGGCGCTTTGAAAATCGACAGCCCCCCTGCGCCCATCCTGATGGTGGGCCTGCAGGGGTCTGGGAAAACCACAACGACCGGTAAACTGGCCAAACGCCTGGCGGAAAAAGAGGGCAAGAAGGTCCTTATGGCCTCGCTCGATATCTATCGCCCGGCAGCCATGGAACAGCTGGCGATTTTGGGGACGCAGATCGGCGTGGACACTTTGCCCATTGTCCAAGGCGAAAGTGCCGTCCAAATCGCCAAACGCGCCAAACAGCAGGCAACCCTGGGCGGGTATGACGTGTATATGCTGGACACCGCCGGGCGTTTGCAGATCGACCAGACCCTGATGCAGGAAGTCGAAGATGTCCGCGACGTGGTGAAACCGCGCGAGACATTGCTGGTGGTGGACGGCTTGACGGGCCAGGTGGCCGTGGAAGTTGCCGAAGAATTCGAAGCCAAGGTGGGTATTTCCGGCGTGGTCCTGACCCGGATGGACGGCGACGGGCGCGGCGGTGCGGCCCTGTCCATGCGGGCGGTCACGGGCAAGCCCATCAAGTTCGTGGGCCTGGGCGAAAAGATGGACGCCCTGGAAACCTTCGAACCCGAACGCATCGCAGGCCGCATCTTGGGTATGGGCGACATCGTTGCCCTGGTGGAAAAGGCCCAAGAAACGCTGGAGGCTGAACAAGCCGAACGCATGATGAAGCGCCTGTCCAAGGGCATGTTCAACATGAACGACCTGAAGGGCCAGCTGGAACAAATGCAAAAGATGGGCGGCATGGAAGGCATGATGGGCATGCTTCCGGGCATGGGCAAAATGAAGGGCCAGATGGAGGCCGCGGGCATCGATGACAAAATCCTGGCCCGCCAAATTGCCCTGATCAATTCCATGACCAAAAAAGAACGCGCAGCCCCGCAGATTTTGCAAGCCAGCCGCAAGAAACGGATTGCAGCAGGTGCGGGTCTTGAGGTGGCTGAGTTGAACAAGCTGCTGAAGCAACACCGCCAAATGTCCGACATGATGAAAAAGCTGGGCAAACGCGGTGGCCTGGGGGCCTTGAAGGGGCTGATGGGCGGCAAAGGCGGCCCCAGTGAAGCGCAGATGCAAGCGGCCCAACAGCAAATGGCATCGGGCGTGATGCCCAAAGGGATGGGCCTGCCGAAGGGTATGGGCCTGCCCGGTGGCCTCAGCGGTTTGGGGAAGAAGAAGTGATCCCATCTGACTGGATATTCGGCCTGGTGGGTGGCCTGATGATTGGCAGTGCTGCTGCGATCTATCTGCTGGTCAGCGGACGGGTCATGGGGGCGTCTGGCATTTTGGGCGGTGTGGTCGATGGATCAGGGCGCGACACTTGGACCGAACGCCTGGCTTTCGTGGCCGGTGTTGTGGCGGTGCCAGCGCTGTCCGTTTGGGGCGGGTTCACCCCAGGCGTCACAAACGCTACAAGCAATATTCCCCTGTTGATCCTGGGTGGTCTGGCCGTGGGACTTGGCACGCGAATGGCCAATGGGTGCACGTCAGGCCATGGGGTCTGCGGGATTTCGCGGTTTTCAATCCGTGGGATCGCCGCCACCGTCGCGTACCTGCTGTTCGGAATGCTGACGATGTACATCGCCCGCCACGTTTTGGGGGTGATCTGATGCGTTTGATCGTGGCCCTTTTGGCCGGTGGATTGTTCGGTGGCGGATTGCTGGTGTCGGGTATGACCGACACGGCCAAAGTCCAAGGCTGGCTGGATATCTTCGGGGCCTGGGATCCTACACTGGCCTTCGTTTTGGGCGGGGCGATTTTGCCGATGGTAATCGCGTGGCAGATTGCCGCCCGCCGCGACCGCGCCGTTTTGGGAACGCCGATCCCGGCCCCGTCTGAGCCAGTGATTGATGCACGTTTGATCGGCGGGTCCGCCCTGTTTGGGGTTGGTTGGGCGTTGGTGGGTCTGTGCCCCGGCCCCGCTATGGCGGTGCTGGGTTTTGGTGGATCGCCCGCTTGGGTGTTCTTTGCGGCCATGGTGGGCGGTATGATGTTGCTGGGCGGTTTGGGCCTGACCCGCCAGGGGGCGTCGGCATGATCGTGCAGACCGAACGCCTGATCCTGCGCCGCAGCAAGGAATCCGACGTGGATGCGGAAGCGGAATTCTTCGCCAGCGACCGCGCGGAATTTCTGGGGGGCAAGCAGTCCCGCGAACAGGTATGGCGGATGATCGCCACGCTGATGGGCCACTGGGAAATGCGCGGCTACGGATTTTTCGCAGTGGAAGAAAAAACCACCGGCAAATACGTGGGCCATGTGGGCCCCTGGAACCCAGAAGGTTGGCCTGAACCGGAAATCGGTTGGACCTTGATGAATGGCTTCGAAGGCAAAGGCTTTGCCTATGAAGCCGCCGTGGCGGCGCGCCAGTGGGCATATGACACTTTGGGGTGGACCACCGCCATCAGCCTGATCGATCCCGCAAATGTGCGATCCATCGCGTTGGCTGAACGGTTGGGGGCCGCGTTTGACAGTGAATACACCCACGAACGGTATGGTCTGATGCACGTGTATCGCCACCCCGCACCCGGGGATTTGGCATGATGCGCACCCTGACCACAGACCGTTTGACCCTGCGCCGCCCCGAAGCCGGCGATTGGCCCGCCCTGCGCGACGTGTTCATGTCGGACCGTGGCGCATATATCGGCGGGCCGTACGATGCCGCGGGCGCATGGATGCTGTTCGCCGCAGAACTGGGCCACTGGCAGATGTACGACGCGGGGCTGTGGGCCGTGACCGACACGGCGGACGGCACGTATTACGGCATCGTCGGTCCTTGGCACCCCGAACACTGGCCCGAAAAAGAAATCGGCTGGGTTTTGACCGAAGCCGCCCAGGGCAAATCCATCGGGTATGAAGCGGCCTTGGCCGCCCGGGCCGATTGCTTTGACCGTTTGGGTTGGGACACGGCTGTCAGCTATATCCACCCGGACAACACCCGGTCGATTGCATTGGCCGAACGGTTGGGCGCGGTGTTGGACCCGGCAGCCGTGCACCCTAAACCGGATCAGCCGTGCTTGGTGTACCGCCACCCGAAAGGCGGTGCGTGATGCTGGCCCATGAAACCCCAAGCATCGGTGTGGCGGCAAAGCTTGCCGCAAACGTTCAAGGTCTGATCCCACAGTTGGAAACGACCCGCTTGGTGCTGCGCGCGCCACGCATCGATGACTTCCAGGCCTATGTCGACATTGTCGACGGCCCAGGCGGGCGGTTCATCATCGACAACGATGCGGCCCGCGACGACATCTGGTACGACTTCACCCAAATGACGGCAGGCTGGACCCTGCGCGGACACGGCCTGTGGACCTGCGTGACCAAAGACACCGGCACCATCACTGGCTTTGTTGTCTTGGGCTTTGAACCTGGCGATCTTGAGCCCGAGCTAGGTTATATGTTTCTGGAAAACTCCCGAGGCCAAGGCCTGGCTACCGAAGCGGCCCGGGCTGCCAAATCCTTCGCGTTTGACCAGCTTGGTTTCATAACCTTGGTCAGCTGCATTGATCCGGAAAATGCCCCATCCATTGCCCTGGCAGAACGGCTGGGCGGCATCCGCGACCCAGAAGCGGAAGCCCAGCACAATGGCACTTACATCTATCGCTACACACCAACCACAGGGGGTTTGTCATGACCGACGCCACCCAGAAGGCCGCCGAAGTTTTGGCGGATCACCGCGCCAGCATCGACCGGCTGGATGCCATCCTGGTCTATACCCTGGGCGAACGCTTTGCCCACACCCAGGCCGTCGGTAAGCTGAAAGCGGAACACGACCTGCCCGCGTCAGACCCAGACCGGGAATCCCGCCAGATTGCGCGGCTCGAGGACCTGGCCCAACGGGCCGATTTGGACCCCGAGTTCGCAAAGAAGTTCCTGAACTTCATCATCGCTGAAGTCATTCAGCATCACAAAAGTCACCAATCCTGACGGGGCAGCCCGTCACATCAGTCATTCTTAGGAGAATAAACAATGGCTATGAAAATCCGTTTGGCCCGTGGTGGGTCCAAGAAACGCCCCTTCTATCGCATCGTTGCCGCTGACAGCCGCATGCCACGCGACGGTCGCTTCATTGAAAAGCTGGGCACCTATAACCCATTGCTGCCCAAAGACAGCGAAGACCGCGTGAAGATGGACATGGACCGCGTTCAGTACTGGTTGGGCGAAGGCGCGCAACCCACCGACCGCATCAGCCGCATGTTGGAAGCCGCAGGCGTTCTGCCCAAGAAAGAACGCAACAACCCCAACAAAGCGAAGCCCGGCAAGAAAGCCGAAGAACGCGCTGAAGAAAAAGCAGCCAAAGCCGCCGAAGCAAAAGAGGCAGCCGCCGCCCCGGTGGAAGAAGCCCCCGCTGAAGACGCACCAGCCGAAGACGCAGCCCCAGAAGCTGCGGCTGAAGAATAAGGCTTTGCCCCTGCCCGGTCACTTGGTCGGGCGGGGGATGCTTGCCCCATGTTTGGTTTGTTACTGCGCCCTTTTCGCACCCTGATCGTGGTGGGCATCGCCTTTGTGGCGGGGTTCCTGTACGCAGGCAGCCGTGCGGCTGACGCATGTGCAGCCGCCGGTGGGCAAATCCAACAAAACGTCTGTTACGGAGCCACCGAATGACCGATCTGATTTGCGTGGGCTCTATCGCGGGGGCATATGGCGTGCGCGGCGAACTGCGCATCAAAAGCTTTTGCGCCGACCCCGAAGCCATCCAAGACTATTCCCCCTTGGTGTCTGAAGACGGCACCCAAGACTTTGCCCTGGCCTTAATCGGGCGCATCAAATCTGGCTTTTCCGCGCGGATCGTCGGTGTGGATACCAAAGAACAAGCCGACGCACTGAAAGGCACCCAACTGTTTGCCCGGCGCGATCAATTGCCGGCCCTGCCCGACGACGAATATTACTATTCCGATCTGATTGGCCTGTCGGTGCGCGACACGGGCGGGGCGGTCATCGGCACAGTGGCCAGCGTGGACAACCACGGCGCAGATGATTTGCTGGAAGTGCGCCTTGCCACTGGTGGCGAAACCGCGCTGATCCCCTTCACCAAATCCATTGTCCCCACCGTGGACATGGAAAAGCGCCTGTTGGTGATTGACCCACCCGAAGGTCTGTTGCCACAATAGTGGGGCCATGGTTCACGTCATTTACCACGCGGGATTTCACAAGACCGGCACCACCAGTTTGCAAACCTGGTGCCGCACCAACCGCCGCGCGTTGTCGGGCCGGGCTGGCTTCTTGCTGCCGGGAGTTCTGCGCAAAGAGGTGTCGGTCTGGGCATCGCGGTATTCGCAATTTGGCGAAGCCAGCGACCTGCGGTTCTTTGAAGACTGCTTGACCGAACGCTTGGCCGAAAACGGGCTGGCCGATCGGCCCCATCTGGTGATCAGCGATGAAAACCTGCTGGGCCACATGCCGGGGCCAAACAGTGATGCCTTTGCAGATCGCGCCACCGACCTGTTGCGGGCCGCGCAAAACGCGGTGCAGGCGAATTTCGACGACGCCCCCATGACCCTGTATCTGACCTTGCGCGATCAGGCCCCGTGGCACCGCAGCCTGTTTCATCACCACGTCACCCACCACGGCGAAACCATGACCGAAACGCGCTTTGCCGAAGGGCTGGCCCCATTGGGGCCCCCCCAGGATTTGGCCCGCCAGTTGGCAGACCGCACTGGGTTGGCGTTGCAAACGGCCCATCTGTCGCGCATGGGCAAGGTACGCCACGGGATCGCGGCCCCCTTGCTGGACTTGTTGGACGTGCCGCGCGGGCAACGCGGGAAGCTGACCCCACCGCCCTGGGACAACCGTGGCACTGAACGGGCGCACATCCCAGCCATGCGCATGCGCAACGCTGCGGCGCTGGACACTGCCCCTGACGCGGCGCAATAAGACCGCCACCCCGAACCGAAAGGCACCCATGCCCGACACCCCCAAATCCTTCGGCCGCAAAGCCATTCGCCCCACGCTGAAGCCGCGCGAGTTGTTGACTGACCGCCCCGATTTGGCGGGTGTATGGCGAGCCGATGTCATCAGCCTGTTTCCCGATGTGTTCCCTGGCGTTTTGGGGGCATCCCTGGTGGGCAAGGCCCTGCAAGATGGGCTGTGGCAGTTGCACGCCCACGACCTGCGCCCTTTTGGCGAAGGCAAGCACCGCAAAGTGGACGACACGCCCGCAGGGGGTGGGGCTGGACTGGTGATGCGCCCGGATATTCTGGGCAATGCCATCCGCCACGTGGCCGCCCGCCGCGATCCCGGCCCGATCCTGTACATGTCCCCGCGCGGTCGCCCGTTGACCCAGGCACGCGCCAAA
>JAHDDS010000036.1 GCA_020629235.1 Planktomarina sp. | reverse complement strand
CAGCCGAACAGTATTTTTCAATAGCAATACATGAAGAGACCAACATGATAGTTTCAAGTGGATTGATAGAAGCCGCTATGAGCAAGTACTTTTCATGTTTTCAAAAAGGTACCAACTCTCCAAATTTGGACTATCGTGCCGTATTCTCCGAACAGAAAGTACTTCAAGATGGCCATCTTGAAATTAGAGACTTGCGTGATCACGCAATAAATCACCCGTCTACAGATTTCGTTAATATTTTAACCTTTGGGGCTCTGAACTCGGCAGGTGAAATACAAGATACACCAAGTTTCGTGACAACTTTTAGTATTTTGAAGAAGGAAAAGGTCTTGTTGTTCAATGAACTCTTGTTTGGCCTAAAGACATATTTGGACCAGCGTATAGTGAGAGAAATGCAACGCCTAGAAATCAAAGCTAGCGAACTCGATGTCAAAAATTTGCCGCGCTTGAGTATCGAAGATCTTGCTGACAAGCACATGGCTTCATTTGCTACCCATCCATCTTCAACGCGCTTATAAACGCCTCTTGCGGGATATCCACTTTCCCGAACTGGCGCATTTTCTTCTTCCCGGCCTTCTGCTTTTCCAGCAGCTTCTTCTTCCGCGTCGCGTCGCCGCCATAACATTTCGCCGTCACGTCTTTGCGCATGGCGCTTAACGTCTCACGCGCGATGACCTTGCCGCCGATGGCCGCTTGGATCGGGATTTTGAACATGTGGCGGGGGATCAGGTCTTTCAGCTTTTCGCACATGGCCCGCCCGCGCGTCTCTGCCCGGTCGCGGTGCACCATGATGGACAGCGCGTCCACGGGTTCATCATTCACCAGGATCGACATTTTCACCAGCGTGTCCTGGCGGTATCCGGTCATCTGGTAATCGAACGACGCGTATCCTTTGGTGACGGACTTCAAGCGGTCGTAAAAATCAAACACCACCTCGTTCAGCGGCAGGTCATAGACCACCATGGCGCGGCTGCCGGCATAGGTCAGGTCTTCTTGGATGCCACGCCGATCTTGGCACAGCTTCAGCACATCGCCCAGATATTCGTCGGGCACCAGGATCGTGGCCTTGATGCGCGGTTCTTCCAGGTGGTCCACGTGGGTCAGATCGGGCATGTCGGCGGGGTTGTGCAGTTCGATCATCTCGCCGGGTTCATTGTCTTTGCCGCGCATGTAGACGTGGTAAATCACCGATGGGGCGGTGGTGATCAGCTCAATATCGTATTCCCGTTCGATGCGGTCGCGGATCACCTCCAGGTGCAGCAGGCCCAGGAAGCCGCAGCGAAAGCCAAAGCCCAGGGCGGCAGAGGTTTCCATCTCAAAACTAAAGGACGCATCGTTCAACGCCAGCTTTTCAATGGCGTCGCGCAGGTCTTCGAATTCGGCGCTGTCCACCGGGAACAGCCCGCAGAACACCACCGGTTGGGCGGGCTTGAAGCCGGGCAGGGCCTCCACTTCGGACTTCTGGTGGGTGATTGTGTCGCCCACCCGCGTGTCGCGCACCTGCTTGATGGACGCGGTCATAAAGCCGATTTCACCGGGGCCCAGGGATTGCACCTGTTCCATTTCCGGGCGGAACACCCCCACACGGTCCACGTGGTGGACGGATTTGTTGGACAGGAATTTGACCTTTTCGCCCTTCTTCAAGGTGCCGTCGATGATGCGCACCAGAACGATCACGCCCAGGTATGCGTCATACCAGCTGTCCACCAACATGGCCCGCAGCGGGGCATCGGGGTCGCCTTTGGGGGCGGGCAGGTGTTCGACGATGGCGTCCAGCGTTTCGCGAATGCCTTCGCCTGTTTTGGCGCTGACCAGAAGCGCGCCCGTGGCGTCGATCCCGATCACGTCTTCGATCTGTTCTGCCACGCGGTCGGGGTCCGACGCGGGCAGGTCGATCTTGTTCAAGACAGGCACAATTTCATGATCCGCATCAATGGCTTGGTACACATTGGCCAGGGTCTGCGCCTCGACGCCTTGGGTGGAATCCACCACCAGCAGTGATCCTTCCACCGCCCGCATGGACCGCGACACTTCATAGGCGAAGTCCACGTGGCCCGGCGTGTCGATCAAGTTCAGCACGTATTCTTCACCGTCTTTGGCGGTGAATTCGATGCGCACGGTGTTGGCCTTGATGGTGATCCCGCGTTCGCGTTCGATGTCCATGCTGTCCAGCAGCTGGTCCTTCATATCGCGGTCGGCCACCGTGTTGGTTTCCTGGATCAGCCGATCCGCCAAGGTGGATTTCCCGTGGTCGATATGGGCCACGATAGAGAAGTTGCGGATGTGGGAAAGCGCTGTCATGGATTGGGATATGGATCAGGCGACGGGGGCGGTCAATGGGGCAGGGTTTCGCAGGGGCGCACGGGGGCCTTCATTGGGCAGATTGCGGGCAGGTTTCCCTATAATTTACTTGCCGCGCAAATGTGCCATGCCGGTGATCAACCGCGCGCCTTTTGACCGAAACACATAGGAGCTGAGCCATGACAAAGCCACCACAAGCGGGCGGCGCACACCGATCAGGAAATAGATGTGGGCCATGCCCCAAATCCACCAAGCCACGAACCCCGACATGCGGAACCGTCCAAAATCGATGACGGCCTTGTTGCGACCGATGGTGGCCAGGTTGCCCAAGTGACGGTACCGAAAGGGGCCGGGTGCTGAACTGTTTGCCAAGCGGGCTTTGATGGTGCGGCCTGCATATTTGCCCTGTTGCTTTGCCGCAGGTGCGATGCCTGGCACGTCAGCACCGTCGCGCCAGGGAACTTTCGCGGCGTCCCCGATAACAAACACATCCGGGTGATTGGGAAGTGTCAGGTCAGGCCCCACAACGACGCGGCCCGCCCGGTCTGTTTCAGCGCCCAGCCATTCGCCCGCACCTTGGACCTGCACGCCCGCAGCCCAGGTTACTGTGGCGGACGGGATAAAGGTGCCGCCTGCCAAGACGCCGTCTGCGGTGATGTCTTCGACAATGGTGTTCAGACGGACCTCTACCCCCAAATCGTGCAGCGCCTTGGCGGCCTTGGCGGAAAGATCATCTGGAAACGCGCCCAGAACCCTGGGGCCGCCTTCCATCAAAATGACGCGGGCTTTGGCGTCGCGTATCCGGCGGAAATCTGCGGCCATGGTGACTTGTGCCAATTCTGCGATTGCCCCAGCCAATTCCACGCCAGTGGGCCCGGCACCAACGACGACGAAGGTCAACTCCCTTTCACGATCTGCGGCGCTTTTGGCGATTTCCGCGCGTTCAAATGCCATCAGGATCCGTCGGCGCACTTCGGTGGCATCAACAATGCGCTTCAACCCGGGCGCGTAGTCGGCCCAAGCGTCTTTCCCGAAATAGGAATGCGACGATCCGTTGGCCACAATCAGCGTATCAAACGTCAGGTCCGCGTCTTCACACTTCACGGCCTTGGCGTCTAAATCCACATCCACCACCCGTGAAAGCTGAACGGTCACATTGTCCTGGCGCGAAAATATCGACCGGATAGGCCAGGCGATGTCCGCGGGCGAAAGTTCCGCCGTGGCCACTTGGTACAGCAAAGGCTGGAACAGATGATAGTTGCGCTTGTCCACGATGGTGATGTCCACGTCAGCCCGTGACAGCGTCTGTGCGGCGGTGATTCCACCAAAACCCGCTCCTATGATGACGACGTGGTGACGGTGCGCGGTGGGCATGGTGACGTTCCTTATGGACGACCTGACTATGTTATCGGCGGCAAAGCGTTTCAAGGGTGCCGATGGAAAGGGGCGTTTTCACAAATCTGTTTCAAGCTGTGACGTCCCGCGGCACCGGGCTTTTCCAATCGAGTTTTTTCTGCCATAAACCCCGCAATCGCCCCGAAAAAGAGGGCACAGGCAGTTCATGTGACATGAGGCTCGATTATGCGGTACTTTGTTCTTTTGGCCCTGGTGGTCACCCTTTCGGCTTGCGGCAAGCGCAGCGCGGCCCCCACGGTAGTTTCCTCTTCTTACCCCTTCGCCACGGGTCCGATGTTTCAGGCGTGTCTGAAGGCGGATCGTAAGGCGGCCAACCGGCAGTTGTGCGGGTGCGTTCAGGCCGTGGCCAACAAGCATTTGTCCAGCCGCGATCAGGCGCGGGCGGCAAAGTTTTTTGAAGAACCCCAACTGGCGCAAGATGCCCGCCAAAACGGGTCGCGCAGTTTTTGGGCCACCTATAAGAAATTTGCAGGGGATGCCGAACGGGTGTGTCGCGGCGCGTAAAGCTGCTGTGACGGCCTATTTGGACCACTTGTTTTCTGGGTTGAAGTGGTCCTGCCACATGCCGTCCAGGCCCAATTCTAACCGGGCGTTGGTGGCGTTGAACGTGGCTTCGTCGGCATACAGATCTTCGTAAAACACCAGCGGGATTTTGTGCGTGGCCCCCAGGGCGCGGATCAGTTGGATGGATTCAAACAGCAGCCGGGCGTTTAACGTGCCTTCTTCGTCCAACACAGGGTCGAAAGAATTGTACTTGCCCCACCAATGCGATTGCACGCGTCCGCCTTCATGTCGGTCGCGTTGCAGGCCCACCAGCATGCTGCGCAACTGCGCCCCCACATCGCGGCGCAACAGCAAGAACGTGCGGTCAAATACGGTGACGTATTTTTTGAAGAATTCGTTTCTGTCCCGCTGATATTGGGCCGAATAATAGACCTTCAAAAAGTGATCCATGCCCTTTTCCCAGTGCTTGAAATAGGGGTCTGGCCAGTGGTTGAAAAATGCCAAAGCTTTGATGACATAGTTGTCGGGCACGTCAAATGGCGTGTGGTTGGGCTTATACATGTGGGCGTTGTCGCGGTCGCCATCCCAGTTGCGGTGTAACTCGTAATTGAACGGCTCTGTCAGTCCGCCCATGCCGTACGCTGTGGTGACAGCCCGGTTCAACGCGGAACTGCCCGACCGGGGGGTCGCCAAAATCAAAACCTTCATGGGGGGACCCTTCGTGGCTGTCTTGTGCGCAAACCATACCCGCCGCAACGTGGGTTGAGAAGCCGCAACTTGGCCTGCCGCAACCCCAAGCGGGCAGGGTTACTGCGCAGCGGCCAGGGCCTGTCGCAGCACGGCCATGTCCCCGATGTGATTGGCCAGCACCAGGATCAGGCGGGCATTAAACGCCTCGCTTTCGGCGTCTGTTTTGCCGTCGTGGGCTGCAATCAGCGCGGCATAAAAATCATCGGGGGCTGCAAGGTTCGGTTTGGTGTTCAGTGTGTCCATCGGTCAGTCCTTTGCACAGGCGGTGCGGACGGCGTCCCGCACGGCCGTTGCGTCAAACGCGGGCCACCGTGCCGCCACATGTTGGTCTGGCCGGATCAGATAGACGGCGCTGGTCGCCGCCCCAAGATATCGTTCGGCCACCTGCGCGTGACGCCCGCCTGTGGTGGACACCCCAAAGGCGCGCACCGCGATGCCGTCGATGTCCAGGGGTGTGTCCGGCACGTCCGCATTCAGGGCCAAAAGCACAAAGTCATCGCCCAAGGCGGCCAACAAGAAGCCATCGCCCAAGGGCGCGTCGGGGCAACTGCTGCCCACCCGTGTTTGGGCCGGGCCGCCCACCAGACGGTCCGGGCCGTTCAGGGGGGATTGGGTGTAAACGCAAGGCACCGACAGGCGGCCAGAATTCACCAAGGGGCGGGCGAATTCATGGTGTTCGGCCAAGGTCAAAACTGCGTTTCGGAAGGTGTGGCTGGCTTTGGATTTTGGCGTGATGAAATCCGTGGCGCGGGTGGAATTTAAGATGTTTTCGTCCGCCCCAAAGATGCGTTCGTCGTCATAGCTGTCCAACAAGCGGTCGGGCGCTTTGCCCTGGATCACAAGCCCCAGCTTCCAGCCCAAATTGTCCACGTCCTGGATGCCAGAATTGGCCCCGCGCGCCCCAAACGGCGACACCTGATGGGCGGAATCGCCGGCAAAGATCACCCGGCCGTGGCGGAACTTGTCCATGCGGCGGCACTGGAACGTGTAAATCGACGACCACACAATGTCATAGTCCACATCAGCGCCCAACATCGCGTCCAGCCTGCGGCGAATGTTGCTTTCTTTCAGCTCCTCTGCGCGGTCCACGTCCCATCCGATTTGAAAATCCACGCGCCAGATGCCGTCGGGTTGCTTGTGCAGCAGCGTCGATGCGCCAGATTTGAAATAGGGTTCGAACCAAAACCACCGCTCGGTGGGAAAGTTGGTGGTGGTCATCTTAATGTCGGCGATCAGAAAGCTGTCTTGAAACACCCGCCCGTCAAATCCCAACCCCATCATGGCGCGCAGGGGGGACCCAGCCCCATCGCAGGCCACCAGCCAGTCCGCCTGCAGCGTATAGGGCCCGTCGGGCGTGGTGATGTGCACCTGGACGTGGTCATCAAACCTGTCCACGGCGTCCACACGGTTTTTGCCGCGCACCTGGATCGGCGCGCCTTTCTTTTGTTCCGCGCAGATCTGTTCGAACAAAAACTTTTCGAAATAGGGCTGCTGCAAATTGATGAACGCGGGGTTTTTGTGGCCGGCTTCAGGTTGCAGGTTGAATTCGAACACCTGCCGGTCGTCTTGGAACACCTTGCCCACATTCCACACGACCCCCTTGTCCAACATCGGCCCGCCGCAGCCGTACCGGTCCGCGATGTCCAGCGTGCGTTTGGCAAAGCAGATCGCCCGACTGCCCATGCCGATGCCTTCGTGATCGTCCAGCAAAACCACCGCGATGCCTTGGCGGCCCAAATCCAACGCCGTGGCCAATCCAACTGGCCCGCCGCCCACCACCACCACCGGGTGGCGCACTGGTGTTTGGGCCGTTTGATCGGGGCACTTTGCGTAAGGGTACAGCTTAAAGGCCAGGGAATATCGGTCATGCAACATGGGATCACCTGTCAAAAGGGGGCGGGCTGGGGCCGGATCAGCCTTGCAACTGCGCCCACATGTCAAGGTCGCGTTTGTCGGTCCAGATGCGCGGTGTCTCGATCCCGCGGGCTTCGTCGAAGGCGCGCGATACGTTGAACGGCAAGCAGTGTTCATAGATGGCATAGTCGGAAAACTTTGGATCGCAGGCCGCGCGCACGGCGTCCCATGCCTCTTTCAACGTGCCGCCGCGGGCGGCGACCCGGGCCGCAGGGGCATAGGTGCTGTGGACAAAATCGCGCGTGCTGTCGATGGCGCGGTTGACGGCATCCTTGCCGATCAATGCCCCGCCGCGCCCCGGCGCGATGGCATCCACGTCATAGGCCAGGATGTTGTCCAACGTCTGGCCCCAATCGGCGAAATGCCCGTCGCCGCAATAGCACGCCGACCGATCTTCCACGATATCGCCTGTGAACATAACGTTTTGGTCGGGCACATGGATGATGGCGTCGCCCGCCGTATGGGCGCGCCCGATGTGTTTGATGTCCACCCGACGATTGCCCAAAAAGACGGTCATGCTGTCGCTGAAGGTGGTGGTGGGCCAGGTCAGGCCCGGGATGCTTTCATGGCCTTCGAACAGGCGCGGAAACCGCTGGAATTCGCTGTCCCAATCTTCTTGCCCGCGTTCAGCCACCATGGCCCGGGCCGCGTCCGACATGATGATCTGATCCGCGCCAAAGGCGGACGCCCCCAAGACCCGCACCGCGTGATAATGCGTCAGCACCACGTGGCTGATGGGCTTGTCTGTCACGCTGCGGACCCGTTCGATGACCTTTTCGGCCAGGCGTGGGGTGGCTTGGGCTTCCACGATCATCACACTGTCGTCGCCGATGATCACCCCCGAATTGGGGTCCCCTTCGGCCGTGAAGGCATACAGGCCGTCGCCCACTTCGTCGAAGGTGATTTTCTTTTCGGTCATGTCGCCTTGGGATGCGAATGCTTTGGCCATAATCGGTTCCTTTATTGGGCCGCCTCAGCGGGCATAGGGGGTGGCAAGGGCGGGCAGAAGCGTGCCGACACAAGCGCCGAAGCCCACGGTAAAGCCATCCCCGCGGGCATGACCGGACAGGGCCAGCGTGTCGCCGTCTTCGATAAAGCTGCGGGTTTGGCCGTCGGTCAATTGAAACGGGTCTTGGCCGCCCCAGGCCAATTCCAACAGGGACCCGCGTTGGTGCGGTTCTGCCCCCGAAATGGTCCCAGACCCCAGCAAATCGCCGGTGCGCATGGGGCAACCGGCTGCGGTGTGGTGGGCCAACTGCTGGGCTGCGGAATAATACAGCGCATTGGCGTTCGTGCGGGCAATGGTGGTGGGCGCGCCGCCGTTCGGTGTCAGCGTTACGGCCAGGTCGATGTCGTACCCCATGGGGCCTGCGTCGCGCAGATGATCCAAAAGCGGGACCTCTCGCACAGGCGCGTCGCAGCGGAAGGGGGCCAAGGCGGCGGCAGTGACGATCCAGGGGCTGATGGTGGTGGCCGTGGCTTTGGCCTGAAACGGGCCCAAAGGTTGGTATTCCCAGGCCTGGATGTCGCGGGCCGACCAGTCGTTCAGCAAGACATAGCCAAAGATGTTGTCAAAGGCATCCTGCACCGACAAGGGGCCGTCGCTGGGGGTTCCCACGATGGCGCCCAGTTCCAGTTCCATGTCGAACCGCTGGGACGGGGCGAAGCGGGGCGTGTCATCACCCGGGCCTTTGATTTGGCCCCAGGGGCGGCGGATGTCGGTGCCTGACACCACCACCGACGACGCCCGCCCGTTGTATCCGATGGGCATGTGCAGCCAGTTGGGGGGCAGCGCGTTGTCTGCGCCGCGAAACATGGTGCCCACGTTGGTGGCGTGGTGCCGACCGGCATAGAAATCGGTGAATTCCGCCACTTCGATCGGCATGTGCATCTGCGCGGCGTTGGCCGCCACCAAATGCGGTTCAAGCGCGGCCTGGGCGTCCGAGCCTTGGGCCAGCATCGCGGTCAACCGGTCGCGCAGGTCGGCCCAAGCATCCTGCCCAAGCGCCATAAATGCGTTCCAAGACGGCGGGTCAAACACACGGGTTCCGCCCACCGTGATCAGCCCCGCCGCGTGGGCCGCGCGCACATCCAAAATCATATCGCCAATGGCGACCCCGCAGCGCGGATCGGTCCCGGCGGTTGAAAACACGCCATAGGGCAAGTTGTTCAGCGGAAACGGATGGTCTGCCCCATTGGCGGACGCGACCCAGGACAGCTTCAACGGCATGGCAGCATCCTGTTGTTTGTCTTCCGGCGGTCCATCATTTTTTGCCCGGCGTGCCGTCGAACTTCTTTTCGATGTCCGACCAGCAGTCGATATAGTTGTCTTGCAGCGGGGCGTCATGGGCGGCAAAGGCCGTCAGATGCTGCGGGAAGCGGGTTTCAAACATGAACGACATGGTGTGGTCCAACTTGTCTGGCCCCAAGTTCGCACGGGATGCTTTTTCAAACGCGGTGCGATCTGGGCCGTGGGGCAGCATCATGTTGTGCAAGCTGATCCCGCCCGGGACAAATCCCTGGGGCTTGGCATCGTACTGGCCATAGATATTGCCCATCAGTTCGGACATGATGTTCTTGTGATACCACGGCGGGCGGAAGGTATCTTCGGCCACCATCCACCGTTCGCGGAACAGCACAAAGTCGATGTTGGCGGTGCCTTCGCGCCCGGATGGGGCGGTCAAAACCGTGAAGATCGACGGGTCAGGATGGTCGAACAAAACCGCCCCCACCGGGCAATAGGTGCGCAAATCGTATTTCAGCGGGGCATAGTTGCCGTGCCAGGCCACCACGTCCAAAGGGGAATGCCCGATTTTCGTGCGATGGAACTGGCCGCACCACTTGACGGTCACAGTCGATGGCACGTCGCGATCTTCGAAGGCCGCCACGGGGGTTTTGAAATCGCGCGGGTTGGCCATGCAATTTGCGCCGATGGGGCCCCGGTCTGGCAGTTCAAACTTTTGGCCATAATTTTCGCACACAAAGCCGCGTGCGGGTCCGTCCAACACCTCGACCCGGAACACCAGCCCGCGCGGGATGATGGCGATTTCTTTGGGTTCGATGTCGATGATCCCAAGTTCCGTGCACAGGCGCAGGACACCTTCTTGGGGGACGATCAACAGCTCTGAATCCGCGGAATAGAAATAGTCATCCACCATCGACACTGTCGCCAGATAAACATGGGCCGCCATGCCCACCTGCGTGGTGACATCGCCCGCCGTGGTCATGGTGCGCATGCCTGTCACAAAGGTCAGGTCCTGGTCTGCGTGGGGGATGGGGTCCCAGCGGTATTGCCCCAAGCTGACCACGTCTGGGTCCACATGGGGGGCCGATTTCCAAAGCGGCAAATCAATCTTTTCATACCTGTGGCTGTGCTTGACCGACGGGCGGATGCGGTAACACCAGGTGCGTTCGTTCCGGTGGCGCGGTGCGGTGAAGGCCGTGCCCGACAGCTGTTCGCCGTACAGACCATAGTTGCACTGCTGCGGCGAATTCATGCCCTGGGGCAGGGCCCCGGGCAGGGCCTCGGTCTCAAAATCATTGCCAAACCCGGGCATATACCCTGGCGTTGTGCCCACGGTGTGGGGCGCGATCGTCATGGGGGGGCGGGACGCCGATTGGGTCATGGGGGATCCGATGCGCATATAATTCTTGAACTGGCGGCAGTATTTGTTGCATATGCAACGATGTCAAATGGATTATTGCATATGCAACGACGCGCGCTGCAATGCCCCACCAAAGGAACGCTGCACTATGTCACCCAAACTGCCGCAGTTTGACTTGGACACCTATCTGCCGTTCCGGTTGACCGTGATCGCGGGCCAGCTGAGCGCGGATCTGTCAAAGCATTACAAAACCAAGTTTGGGATTTCGATGCCCGAATGGCGGGTGCTTTTGAACGTCGGATACTGCGAAGATCTGTCTGTGCGCGACATTGAAAAACGGGTCAGTCTGGAAAAATCGAAAGTCAGCCGGGCAGCGTCCAAGCTGCAGGCCAAGGGGCTTTTGATCAAACATGTGGATGCCCACGACCGGCGTTTGGTGAAGTTGACCTTGACCCGCGACGGGGTGCGTCTTTTGAACGAACTGATCCCCATCGCCCAGGCGTTTCAGGCCGATTTGGATGCCAAATTGGGGGCCATGGCAGCACCGCTGCACACGGCCCTGGACGTGCTGGGGGAAGGGGACGACGGATAACCGTCACCGTTCGGCACGCGCCGCGCGTTGCTTTTTTCGGGCCCGAACCTGGGCTGTCGCCGCTTCTGTGCCGTCATGGAAACTGCCAAACCAGCGATCCATCGGAATTTCTTCCGAGCCATAGTTGCACTCAAAATACTTGTGGTGCAGCTGATGGTGAAACGACCCGGCCTTGATGGCATCACGGTTGCGCACCAGCAGTTTTTCAAAGCCAGAATGGGAATAGATCGCCCCCAAGTTCAGGGCGAACATGTGAAAAATTACATGGATCGGGTGCGACGGCAGCACGAAGTGGATCAAAATCCCGGAATAATACAGCAGGTGTTCTGCCGGGTGCATCGCCAGCCCGGACCACGGCCCGACGCTGACATTGCGGTGGTGCAAGTGGTGGACGTTTTTGAACAGCCAAGGGATGTGGATCAGCCGGTGGATCCAATAAAAATGGAACGATTGCCAAAACCGGATGACAAAGAAAAACAGTACAAACCAAACGGGCGCATCCAAAATGGCCCCCTGGGTCGACACCCATCCATTGGCCGCGACCCAAAAATACAGGATCATCCACGCGCTCCAGATCGGGACACCGGATACCAAGGACCAGAAAATGTTGTCCCAGGTCTGATGGGAAAAGGTGAAACGCGGGCTTTTTTCCATGGGCCGTACGTCAAATTTCAGGCGCATTTGCTGACCCGCATAGACAAACAGATACAGATGCAAGGCCCCAGCCAAGATCACCGTGGCCGCAAAATTGATGGCAAAGATCTGCGCCATCCACGTCCAAGACAGGGACTGCATTTGGGGCAGGGCGGGCCAGAACGCAAGAAACGCCACAACGGCAAAGACCATGTGGCTGACCGGTGGTGTGACCTTCAGCCAGGTGCCCGCAAGCCACGCCAAGGCGGCCTTGGGTTTGGGGGGCAGATCAAAAACCGGCGACATGCGGATGGGCAGTGCGGGATGATAATTCCAAACCCGTGACCGGCCCGCTGGGACCGACGACGGCGCGTCGTGTTGGGCGTCAGCCATGGTACCTCTTCTTGTGGGGCGCGTCAGGCGGATGCGATGACATAGTGTTTGCGCACGTATTTCGCGACGTGCCAGACCGGCTGCAGGCCGTTGTCCATCACAAAAGCATCCCCCGCCTTCACCACGCGACTTTTGCCGTCTGCGGTTTCGATGCGGGCCTCGCCCTCTAGGATGTGGCAGAATTCAATTTGGTCATTCATTGGCCCGCGAAACACGCCCGCCGTGCTGTCCCACATGCCCGATTTGAACGCCCCGTCTGCGCTGACAAAATGGCTCCAGACTTTTTGCTTGGGGCTGCCTTCGATGATGTCGTCGTCGAACTGTTTGTCCACGGGGGCAATGTCTTGGTCTGCGAAGTTGATAAATTGCATAGGTCGGTTCCAGGATTAAAGTTGGGAAGATTGCGCCAGGGCTTCAAACATCAAGGCCACGGCGTGGGCGCCAGGGTCGCGGTGGCCCTTCAGCTGGGCTGCGTTGACGTAACTTGCCCGTCCGGCCTTGGCTTGGACAATGTCTGCTGTGCTGTCCGCACCTGCGCGCGCCGCACGGGCCGCAGCGGCGATGCCTTGGTCCATTGCGGCCAGGGCAGGGTCCAGCGCATCGATCATGGTGCGATCGCCCACCGCTGCGCCCCCCACGGATTTCATGCGCGCCAAACCGGCTTGCAACGCGTCTTGCAAGGACGCGCCTTGACCTGCGGCTTCGCCCGCGGCGGTGAAGAAAATCGCCAGCAAAATTCCCGACGATCCCCCCATGATCTGTCCCAATTCTTGCCCCACAGCCCCGAACAACTGGGCGGTGTCGGCTTGGGGCAGGCGGTCGCTGGCGTCCATCAGGCCCCGCGCGGCCGCGGCCAGCGTCGATCCCGTGTCGCCGTCACCGGACTTGGCATCCAGCGTGTTCAATTCGGCTTCGGCGGCCAAGAACGTGTCACAGATCAGGCCCATGATTTTGGCCACCTGCGGGTCCGCTGACGGGGTGAAGTCCAACATGGCCAGCCCGTCCGGCATGGGCTGCGTCACCGGTGCGCCCAAACCCACGCATCCGGGCCAAGCCGCAGGGCCACAGGGGGCTGCCAAATGGGCAATGTCTTCGTCCGTGGCGGGGCAGACCGTCACCGAAAATCCCCGCATGTCGATGGACGTCATCAATGGGGCTGGTCCCACAATCGCCGACACTTTGCCCGCGATGGATGACTGCCCCAAAGCGTTGGCCAGAATGGACATTTCCAATTCAGACGCCCCGCCAAGGTTGTTCAGCAAAGCCACATGGGGCGTGTCGCCCATCAGCGGGGCCAGCTTGTCAGTCACCGCCTGCATCGCCCCATCGGCGGTGGCATAGTCGATCTGTTCCACGCCGGGTTCGTTGTGAATGCCCAGGCCCAATTCGGCCCGGCCGTTTGGAATGCGATCTTCCTTGGGGGTGCCGGGGATGGTGCAGGTGTCCAAAGACACGCCGATGGTCCGTGCCCCATCGCTGATCTTTTGCGCGGCGGCGGTCACTGTGTCCAACGACGCGCCGCTTTCAGCCAAGGCCCCGGCCACTTTGTTCACCAACAGTGTGCCCGCCAAGCCCCTTGGCTGGGCCAAGTCGGGCAGGGCGATGTCGTCGCCCACAATCAGCATGTTCACCTTGCGCCCCATCGCGCGGGCCCGTTCTGCGGCCAGGCCGAAGTTCAGCCGATCGCCAGTGTAATTCTTCAGCACCAGCAAACACCCGGCGTCCCCCGTGACCGCCAAAATGCCAGCCAAGACGGCGTCCACAGAAGGCGACGCAAAAATATCGCCGCAGACGGCTGCTGTCAGCAGGCCTTTGCCGACAAATCCGGCGTGCGACGGTTCGTGGCCCGATCCGCCCCCGCACACAATCGCCACTTTGGATTTGTCCCAGTCGTTGCGCACAACGACCTTGATGTGGGGAAACCCGTCCAGCCGCGCCAACGCCCCGCCAGAGGCGCGGATCAAACCGTCAATGGCATCGGTGACAGCGTCTTCGCGCGAGTTGATAAATTGGGTCACGGGCGGCTCCTTTGTGGTTGCCGCAAGGGCGGGGGCAACATGGCGAAAATCTCTTGCAATGCAGAACTTACTATTGCAATGTAAGACTACTAGAATGTCGCGCGGACCGTCAAGCGTGACACCGCCCAGGGGGGCGCACCATGACCCGGACCACCGGCAGTTCCATCGTCACCAAGTCAGGGCATGTGATTGACGCCATCACCCAAGCGCACCGACCGCTTAAATTTTCAGAGATCGTTGCCCGCACCGGGTTCGTGAAAAGTTCCTGCCACCGGATTTTGTCGGTTTTGCAGGGCGAACACCTGATCGAATATGACGCGCACAGCCGCACCTATCGCAGCGGTCCGCGTCTGCAGCAGTGGGCCCGGGCGGTGTGGAACCGCGCCGACATTCAGCAAGCCGCCAGCACAGCCATGGCGGACCTGTGCGACCGGTCTGGCATGAATGTGGCCCTGTCCATCCTGGACAACGACAGTGTCCTTTATCTGCGCACCGTCGACTTTTTCAACACGCGCTTTGCGTCCCATGCGGGCGACAGGGCGCCGCTGCATGCCACCGCTGCGGGCAAAGTTTTCCTGGCCCATATGCTGCCCGCCCGCAGGCAAGCCACGCTGGACCGCATCCCGTTGGACAAATTCACTGACTTCACACGTGTCAGCCGCGACGATCTTGCGCGCCAGTGCGCTGCCATTCTGGTGGATGGATACGGCGTGGCCGACCGCGAAGAAGCGGTGGATGTCACGGGCATCGCGGCCCCCATCATGGGGGCCGACGGGGCCATGGTGGCCTGCGTGTCGCTGTGGTCGTCAACGGGGTTTCACACCCCCGATCAGGTGCGCGGGCAAGCCGCCGATTTGGTGCGCTGCGCCGGTGTGGTGTCCACGGAACTGGGCGCGGCATAGGGTGCAAAACAGCGTCGCAGGCGCTGCATCACAAATCAATCTCCATCACGCCGTCTGCTGTCGCCGCACGCGACTGGCACAAAATCACCGTTCCTGCCCGCTGCGCTTTGGACAAGACGAAATCACGGTGGTCCACTTCGCCTGACACCAGCCCGCACTGGCACACGCCGCAGATCCCATCGGCGCATTTTACGTCGATGGCGAAGCCGTTTTCCGCCAGAACATCGGTGGCGGATTTATCGGCGGGCACGGTGAATTCTTGGCCGGATTTGGCCAGCTTCAACGTGAAGGCGTGGTTTTCATAGTCGGGCTGTTCTGGGACCGAAAAATATTCCAAATGCCGGGCATCTTCGGGAAAGCCTGCGCGCGCAGCGGCGTCCAATACGGCCGACATGTAGCGTTCGGCCCCGCAGGTAAAGACGTGCCAGCCGTCCTGATACCCCCCCAACAGCGCGTCAAAATCCGCGCGGCTGCCGTCTTCGGTGATGTGCAGATGCACCCGGTCGGCCCAGTCAAAGCGCGCGATGTCGTCGAGCAGCCCCATGGTCCCGCGCGACCGCCCGGAATAGTGCAGGGCGAAATCGCGCCCTTGGGCGTGCAGTTCGTGCCCCATGGCCACCAGCGGCGTGATGCCGATGCCGCCGCCCATAAGGATGGATTTGGTGGCCTTCGGGTGCAGGGGGAAATGATTGATGGGATGGGAAATGAAGATGCGCCGGCCCGGGGTGAAGATGCGGTGCATCAGTTGCGACCCGCCGCGGCCTTCGTCTTCGCGCAGCACCGCGATTTGGTATGTCGTGCGATCTGCAGGATCCCCCGACATGGAATACTGCCGCAAAAATTCAGGGGCCACCACGATGTCCAGATGCGCGCCCGCCGTCCACGGGGGCAGGGGGCTGCGGTCCAGGGCCTGGAATTCATAGATCATGATGTCGGCTGCGGTCTGTTCGGCCCGGGTGATTTCCACCTGAATGACCGGGCTTGCCCGATCCGCGTCGTACCGGTGCACCGCGCTGTCATCCCCGCGCGCCAGGCGGGCTTTGTAATCGTCGGCAGTGATCATGGCCCCATACGCCTTGATCCCAGCTTCGCGGTCCATGGCAAAGGGATAGGGATGGGGCGGCGGGGCCAGCGGGGCGGGGTACACCGCCAGGGTTTGATCTTCGTATTTCAGATCAAGGTCCTTTTGCAGGCGGCGTTCGTTCAGCGGGTGTTGGGTCGGGCGGTATCCGCCGTCTTCTTGCACCTCTATGTCCCACCACCATTTCTTCACCGGGTTCAGCGTGCCGTTTTCCACCGCGTCGTCCAGCTTGGCCAAAACGGGGGCCAGCTTGGGGACGTGCATGGCCGCCCACCGAAATGGCTTTTCCTTGAAGATGCCTTCCAGGTTCCACGGGCATGTCTTCATGCAGCGCCCGCACATGGCCCCGCCCGGGGTGGTGATGCGATAGGTGGTGCACTTCTGGCTGTCGGACTTCCAAATTTCATACCCGTTGAACATCAGCTTCGGCCCGGCGGTGATGGCCCCCGACGGGCATTCGCGCGCGCATTTGTTGCAGGCATTGCAAAACGATTGCAGCCCGAAGTCGATGGGTTTGTCATGGGCCAGCGGCAGGTCGGTGGTGACGGTGCCCGATTTCAGGCGCGGGCCAAGGAATGGGTTCAAGATCACCTCGCCGATGCGGCTGACCTCGCCCAGGCCCGACAGCAACAGCAGCGGCGGTTGCAACACTTCGCCGTCCATGACGGTGTGGGCCTTGGCTTTGTATCCCAAGTTGCGGATTTGCTGGGCGATAACCCCCCCCAGCAGCGAAAATCGCAAATAGGCGCGCATGGATTGCGCCACGGCGATCCAGTCGTCGCCCGATGACCCTTCCATCGTTTCATAGCCCTGGTCGATGATCATGTTGATGGCCTGATCGTGGGGCGGATCAATCGCATCGCCGCGCGCATCGTGGCTGTACCAGGCCCAATCCGGGCAGCGCGAAATGCCCACCGCATCGGCCCCCAGCCAGTAACTTGTGGCCTTCACCAAATCGGCAGCGGCCTGCGGATCCAAGCGCACTTGTTGCGCAGCAGATGGCCCGTCTTGCAGCAAAACGAACGCCCCCAAGGCCCGCCGCTGCGCCATGGATGGTGCGGCTTTGCGCACATAGTGGCCGCCCTTTGCGCTGTCTTGGACCTTCTTGCCCATGTCGCCGAACTGGACACGGGCGAACATGTCGGCCCGCTTGGGCACGCGGGCCACGCGCGGTTCGTCGATGTATGTGGTGGGGCTGTCCACGCGCTTCAGCGTCTCGAACGGATGGGCCCCATCTACAAAGCGCCGCTTGGCAAAGGGCACCGCGTTCATCGCATTCTTGGCTGACGCCGTCCCCAACCGCCATGCCGCCCCAAAGGCCGATTTTGGCTGATCCGCCAAGCCCGCCAAGGGCTGGTCTGGGGCCATGGCAAAGGTGGTGGTCACCGCCGCCAACCCAAAACGCGTGCCGACATAAGGGTGCGTCAGCGCCCCATCTTCCACCGTGGCCAGCCCCGCCGCCACCGCCAATTTGCCAAGATCGACATCGCTGCTGGACGCGGTGTGCCCGCGCGCATCATACCCGAAAAGCCGCAAGTAATTGGCCAACACGACCGCGGTTTCAGAGGCAAGCAACCCCGCGCGATGGGCCTGGGCGTTTTGGATCCAAGCCCCGCCCACTTCGTCCCGATCCGGGGTGCGGGGGTTTTCATACAAAAACACAAGCGCGTGGGTGTGGGCGGCGATGCTGGTGGCCGGCGCGTCCATCGAATCTTTCAAATCGGCCATGATCATGTCGATGCCAGACGCCAGGGTTTTGGTTTGGCGGGTCTTCAGATCGTGGGCCAGCCGGTCAATATCGGGGTTCGAAAACGGGGTGTCCAACAGCGCCCCTTGGGGCAAATCGCACACCCCCACCACGGCAGCATCGGCGAAATAGCCAAACGCCTTCAGGTGGTCGGCCCGCACCTGCGGATCGCTGGGAATGTCGGCCACCGCCGTGTTGATCAACCCGTCGCGGATGGCATCCAGCATGGCCTGATGGTCGCGCATGGCATTGACGATGGATCGCGGGTCTTCGGGCCGGTCAAACACCAGCTGCGCCATGGGCGGCACATCCGATACATCCGCAACGCCCACCCGCGCCAACCGTTCAGTGGGATAGGGGCCCATATGCACCGGACGGTTTTTGTCAGAAAAAAAGCGCAGGGTCATGGCACAAGCCTTGTTTGGGCATCTGATCCACCCCGTTCAAACCGAACGGACCGGACCCCACAACGATGCACCACCCCGCCGCAGATTGCCAGTATTGGCGGGAAGCGGGGGGACGGGCTGGGGACAAGGCATTCGGCGCAAGCCAACCGCCTGGTCATTTTTTGGTTTAGGGAAAATTGGCTCCGGCGGTAGGGATCGAACCTACGACCAATTGATTAACAGTCAACTGCTCTACCGCTGAGCTACGCCGGAACACTGGGGGCGCGTATAGCTGTGGGGGCGGGCGGCGTCCAGAGGGATTTTGGCGAAACCTTAGTTCTTTTTTACAAGGGCAAATTGGCTGTCTGCGGTGATGACGCCAGGCGCCGTCACGGTGCCGCGATCGTGCAAATCCAGCAGATGGGCCAGGACGTTGCGCGCCGCGGCGGGCAGCAGGGCCGGGGCCAGATCGGTATAGATCGCCGCAGCCAAGTCCTGGGCCGTCCCAGGTGCATGGGCCAAGGCCGCCAGCACTTGCGCTTCGCGCCCCCGGCGGTGATCCATCAGCCACCGGGTGCGTGCGGGCCCGTCGGCCAGGGGCGCGCCGTGGCCGGGCAGGTACAGCCGCTGGGGCTGATCCAGCAGCCGCTGGCAGGATCGCATAAACGCCCCCAAATCCCCGTCGGGCGGGGACACCAAACTGGTGGACCAGGCCATGACGTGATCGCCACAAAAGATCGCATCGCCAAAGACAAACGACAGGTGATTGCCAAAATGCCCCGGCGTCCAAAGGGCTGTAAACGCGCGGTCGCCAAAACGCAGCGTGGCCCCGTCTTGGACCACCACATCGGGCACAAATTCCGCGTCCACCCCTTCGCCGCCCCCCAGACCGCCCGTGTCCGCCAGGGCCTGCATGGGCGCGCTGCGGCCCGCAAAACTGTCGCCAAAGGCAAAGACCTGCGCCCCCGTTGCATCGGCCAAGGGCCGCGCCAGGGGCGAATGGTCCAGGTGCGAATGGGTCACCAAAATCCCCGCCACGCGCCCCTGCGTGGCCGCCAAGATTGCGGCCAGATGCCCGTCGTGGGCGGGGCCAGGGTCAATCACCACAAATGGCGCGGGACCAATGACATAGGTGTTGGTGCCCTGCGCCGTCATGGGGGACGGGTTGGGGGCCAAGACCACCGAAATGTCAGGGGGCAGGGCCGGGATCGGTGTGGGGGCCATGTTCAAACCTTTTTGCGCGCGCTAAGCTTGGCCCATGAATGGATCATGGTTTCGCGCAATTCTACCCCGAACGCTGTACGGACGTGCCGCAGCGATCTTGCTGTTGCCGATTTTAACGCTGCAATTGGCGGTGACTTTGGTGTTCTTGCAGCGCCATTTCGAAGGGGTCACCCGGCAGATGACGCTGAACCTGGTGCGCGAGATTGCCTTCGTTTTGGATCAGCTGGAAACCAAATCTTTTGCGGAGGTGGAACAGGTCGAAGCCGAAAAGTTAAGCCTGACCTTGCGCCGGTGGGACGGGGTCCCCAGTGGCAATGCCCGGGACTGGATCGACGTGTCCGGGCGCACCGTGATCCCCACGATTTACGACGCGTTGCCCGGCGTGCGGGACGTGGATCTGTCCACGCGCAAATGGGTGATCGTGGTGATCGAAAGCGCCAAGGGGCCAATATCCATCGGGTTTGAACGGCGGCGGGTGTCTGCGTCCAACCCCCATCAGGTGCTGGTGTGGATGGTGTTCACGGGCCTGGTGATGACGATCCTGTCCATCTTCTTTTTGCGCGCGCAACTGCGGCCCATCAACAAACTGGCCGCTGCAGCCGAAGCGTTTGGGCGGGGCCGCAATGTGCCCATCGACCCCCAAGGGGCGGTGGAAGTGCGCGTGGCCACGGCGGCGTTTTTGGACATGCGCCAACGCCTGGAACGCCAGATTGAACAGCGCACGCTGTTGTTGTCGGGTGTCAGCCACGACCTGCGCACCCCGCTGACGCGCATGCAGTTGCAACTGGGGATGATGGACGGCCCAGACGTCGAAGCGCTGCAAGAAGACGTGGCGCAGATGAATGACATGATCACCGGATTTCTGGATTTTTCGCGCAACGCGTCGTCCGAAAAACCGGTGGAAGTGGACCTGGCCGAACTGGTGGGCGACCTGGTGCGCCGCGCCGGGCCAAAGGCCGACATGGTCGTGGAAGGCAAACCCGCACTCAGCCACGTGCGGGCGGTGGCACTGCGCCGGGCGGTGGACAACCTGGTGCAAAACGGCCTGAAATACGGCACCCATGCCCATGTGACCCTGACGCATTTGAAAAATTCCGTGCGCATCACCGTGGAAGACGACGGCCCAGGCATCGCCCCCAAAGATCGCGACCAAGCGTTGAAGCCGTTCATGCGCCTGGACGCAGCGCGCAACCAGAACCGGGGCGGGGGCGTTGGGCTGGGCTTGGCCATCACCGCCGATGTGGCGCGACTGCACGGGGGGTCTTTGGTGTTGGGCACCAGCGAAGACATGGGCGGCTTGCGCGCCGATTTGACCTTGCCGAAACTGACGCTGTCATAAACCAAATGCGCGGGAAAAGTGGTAGGCCCGGCAGGACTTGAACCCGCAACCAAAGCGTTATGAGCGCTCTGCTCTAACCAATTGAGCTACAGGCCCGCCATGGACCCGTGCGTAACAATCACAGCCCTGGCGTCAAGCCCCCGATGGCATCTGCAAAAACGGCAAAGCCAACGCCAGCAACGCGGCCAATACCAAACCTGCGCCAAGGAAACCCACCGCTAGACCCCAGGTTTTTGCGGAAACCAACCGTTTCGCGATGCGCGTCGCGTTGGGGGCCGTGGGGGCGGTATCAATGTCCAACGCCAAAAGCGCTTGGCGGCGGCTGCGTGACCCGTGGGTCACCAGGGCGGTCAGCCCCAGCGCGATGTGCAGCAAGGTGGGCAATATCGTCGTGAACCCCATCAGCCACAACGCTGTGCCCTGCCACGGATCTGCCAAGGCGGCTTGCCAAAAGCTGCGCCAATCCAAGGGCAAGGTCTCGGGTGACACCGCCGCCCAAAAATCAAGGGTCTGGGTCAACAAGAAAAGCAGCACGGCCAGGCTGAGGAGGCCAAGCGCGATGTCCAAAACGACCGCCCCCAAAATCATCGGCAAGGGGCGGCGCGTCGCCCCCCACCGCAAAAACGCCCGCGTGGCCGCGACCGACAGCGTGTCGGCCAGGGCGTTGGTGATGGGCAGCAAGAGGGTGAAGAGCGCCATGGCCGCGGCGGCTTCGATGTCCCCCAAAAGAACCAAAATTAAGGCACCGGCAAAGGCAACGGCAAAGGCACCGGCAACGGCAACGGCAAAGGCAAAGGCACCGGCAACGGCAAAGGCAACGGCAACGGCAACGGCACCGGCAAAGGCAAAGGCAAAGGCAAAGGCAACGGCACCGGCAAAAGGCAAAGGCAAAGGCAAAGGCAACGGCAAGAAAGCTGACCAACGCGATGACCCGGGGCAGCGCCTTCGCAAGAAAACCGCTGCCCCGGGTCAAGGCCTGCATTTTATTTGTTAAAGAAGTATAAACGGTGGTTTCGATTTTTTCTGCACGTGCCAAAATTGCCCAGGCAATGGTCACCGCGACGATCGATACGGCGGCGCGCCAAACCCGCGACCACTGATTGTCGATATCCTCAAAAATCACGAAGCCCCCGGGGCTGTGCGCATTTGCCGCCAACCAAGCAATCAACGCGGCCAACACCGGATAGATGAATGCAAGTTGCAAACAGCGCGACAGGGCGCGGGTGCTGATCAAGTGGGGGCCATAAAACCGGTTGGCCCAGCCGTCCAACCCCGTCAGCGCCTTGCGATAAATCTGTCCGCGCCCGTTTTGCGTGGTGGCGATCAGTGCCGCGCGTTCTTCGGCGTTTGCCAAACGTTCTTTCAAATCGGCGATGGCGTCCCGGCGCATGGGATATGCCAGCGCCCAAAGCGCCACCAACAACCCCAGCAGCCCAAAGATACCGCCATGCGCCAGAATGAATTCCCACATTCTCAAATGCCTTTATTCCAATGAACCCCACCTTTTCCTTTTTTCGCAGCTACTGTAAGCCCCAAATCACAAAAAAGGATGTGCCCATGACCGATCCCAAAACCCCCGTCACCTATGCCGATGCGGGCGTGGATATT
>JAHDDS010000002.1:45796-96224 GCA_020629235.1 Planktomarina sp. | reverse complement strand
CCATCTTTGCCTGGACCGGCGGGCTGAAGCACCGCGCCAAATTGGACGACAACGCACAGCTGATGAAATTCGCGGAAACGCTGGAAAAGGTGATCGTGGACACCGTGGAAAGCGGCTTCATGACCAAAGACTTGGCGCTGCTGGTGGGTCCAGATCAGAAATGGCTGACCACCGAAGGGTTCCTGGAAAAGATCGACGAAAACCTGAACGCGGCAATGTAACGCCGCCGCAAACCAAGACTTGGGGTCGCCTTAGGGCGGCCCTTTCCATTTTGGCATAGGTCACTATTGTTGACCTATGCCGACAAATATCCCCCTGATCGATCCCGACGCCATCAAACACCGCTGGTACGAAGACGTGCTGGGCCTGGGCAGCGGCGTGGTGTTGTGCTGGCTTGGGCTGCATCTGCTGGCAGGGCTTGGGCTGTTCACCGGCCAAATCGCTGGGCTGGCCATGGTGGTGGCGTTGATGACCGGCCTGCCCTTTGCTGCCCTGTTCGTTGCCATCAGCCTGCCGTTTTACATTTTCGGTGCGCGCAAAATGGGCTGGGCCTTCACTGTGAAAAGCCTTGTCTGCGTGGCAGGTGTCGGTGCGGCATCGGCGCTTTTGCCGCCCCATTTCGCCATAGCTGCGCTTCATCCCGCATTGGGGGTAATCACCTTCGCTGTGGTCACAAGCGTCGGCTTAATCGCAATTTTCCGCCACGGCGGATCTTTGGGCGGCATCGGCATCTTGGCGCTGTACGCGCAAGATCGCGGCTGGATGCAGGCCGGAACAGTACAGCTGCTGTTTGACATCGCATTGTTCGCGGTGGCGGCGGTGTTTTTGCCGTTCACCGTCTTGGCCTGGTCGCTGGCGGGCGTGGTGGTGTTGAACATCACAATTATCCTGAACCACAGGCGGGACAGATACATCGCCTGAAAACAAGCATTTTGGGCCGCTGGCCTGAAGGTGAAGGATCAAAACCATGCCCACCCACTACGTCTTTTTGATCTTAGCAATCTTGTTCGAAGTTGTGGGCACGTCTGCCATCAATGTCAGCCAGGGGTTCACCAAGCTGGTGCCGTCTGCCATCGGCATCCTGTGCTTTGTCACCGCACTTTTCTTCATGTCACTGGTGCTGAAAGTCATGCCAGTGGGCATTGTCTATGCCATTTGGGCGGGGCTTGGGATCGTGACCATCACCCTGATCGGCTTTGTGGTCTTCGGGCAAAAACTTGATATTCCCGCCCTGATTGGGATTGGCCTGATCGTGGCGGGCGTGGTGGTGATCAACGTATTTTCCAACTCCGCCGCGCATTAAGCGCGCAACCGTTCGCCTTTGGGATCAAATGGCGGTTCCGCCAAAACCATGGCACGGTGCGGTTGGCCCAAGATCATCACGTCGACCTGCGTGCCTGATTTGACATGGGGTTTCAAGTACCCCAACGCCAAGGACATATCGACTGTATATCCATACGTGCCGGAGGTAACACGCCCCAAGCCGTTGCCGTCCAAATCGAAGATCGGCTCTCCGCCTGTGGCATCTGCATTGTGCGGTGTGTCCAGGATATGCAGGATCGACAGCACTTCACGTTTGGGATTATCTTTGATCGCCAAGTATGCGTCTTTATGTAAGAAATCTTTCTTTGCATCCTTCACCAACGGCGCAAACCCCACTTCTTGGGGCCAGTATTCCGGGCTGTATTCGCGCGACCAGGATCCATATCCTTTTTCCACACGCAGCGACATCAACGCCCGTGCGCCCACCGGGCCTGCGCCCACGTCCTGCCCCGCTGCCAACAACGCTTGATACAGCGCCAATTGGTCTTCGGTGCGGCAATGCAGTTCCCACCCCAAATCACCGGTGAAGGACACGCGCAGGGCCAGGCATTCCACGCCGCCCAATTCGATCATCTTGGACCGCATAAAAGGGAAATCCGCTGTGGCCAGCGACGTGTTGGTCATACGTTGCAGCATGTCGCGCGACTTTGGCCCCGCGACGTTGAACCCACACCAGCTTTCCGTTCGGCTTTCAAACGTGACCGTGTCTGGCTGGGGCACCATGGCCCAGAACCGCTGGTGATATCGTTCCGCCATGCCCGACCCGATGATCATGAATTCATCATCCGCCAGTTTGGTGACAGTGAAGTCCCCCGCGATCCCACCGCGCACCCCGATCAACGGCGTCAGGCACGACCGCCCCACCGTCTTGGGCATGGTGTTGGCAAAGATGGAATCCAGCCAATTGGAGGCCCCTGCGCCCGACGCATGGTACTTCGCAAAGTTGGAAATATCGATGATGCCCGCGCGATCCCGCAGCATGCGGCATTCTTGGCCCACCGGTTCAAACCAATTTTGGCGCGTAAACCCATTGGTGTCTTTTGTCCCGGGCGTGTCCGAAAACCACTGCGGATGTTCCCAGCCATAATTCAGCCCAAAGACGCCCCCCAACGATTTCTGCAATTCGTACACGGGCCGGGTGCGCACAGGTCGACCCGCGCTGCGTTCTTCGTTGGGATAATGGATGGCAAAGCGTTTGGCGTATTGGTCCCCCACCCGCGCCTTGGTGAAGGGTTTGTCGGCCCATGCCCCAAACCGCGCCACGTCCCAGGCGAACATGTCGTATTGGCTTTCGCCTTCCACGATCCATTGGGCCGATTGCAGGCCCATGCCCCCAGACTGGGAAAAGCCTGGGATGATACCATTGCAGCAAAAGTAATTGCGCAAATCAGGGTGCGGGCCAAACAGTACGTTGGAATCGGGTGACCAGATCATCGGACCGTTGATGACCCGCTTGATCCCGGCAGTCCCCACAGCAGGCACCCGGTCAATGGCCCGCATCATGTTGTCTTCAATCCGTTCCAGATCGTCTGGGAACAGATCGTGGGCGAAATCCAAAGGCGTGCCGTTTTCGGCCCAAAACTTCAGGTCTTTTTCATAGGCCCCGATCAACAACCCCTGGCCTTCCTGGCGCAAGTAATATTCCCCATCTCGATCCGCCACAGACGGCAGGCGGCGGTCCATGGCCGCGATTTCTGGGATGGTTTCGGTGACGAAGTACTGATGTTCGGTGGGTTGCAATGGCAGTTCAATCCCCGCCAGGGCGGCGACTTCCCTGCCCCACAACCCGGCGGCGTTCACCACCCAATCGGTGTGGATGTCACCCTTGGGCGTACGCACAATCCAGCTTCCATCGGGCTGCTGTTCGGTGGCGGTCACGGGTGTGAAGCGATGAATCTCCGCACCGTTCTGGCGCGCACCTGTGGCATAGGCGTTGGTGACGCCGGATGGATCCACGTTGCCGCCGTCGGGTTCAAACATGATGCAACGGATGCCGTCGAAGTTGGTCAAAGGATGCAGACGTTCTGCTTCGTCCCGGCTGATTTCATGGAAATTCATGCCGTACAGTTTGGCCTTGGCCGCTTGCAGGCGCAGCTGGTGTTCGCGCGCCTCGGTCTGGGCCAAATATAAAGATCCGGGTTGAAACACGCCGCAGCTTTGACCCGTTTCCGCTTCCAGATCGTTGTACAATTGCATTGTGTAATGCTGTATTCGGCTGATGTTTGTGCTGTCATGCAGCCCATGAATATTGGCCGCTGCATGCCAAGTGGACCCTGATGTCAGTTCGTCGCGTTCCAGCAGCACCACGTCAGTCCACCCAAGTTTCGTCAGGTGATACAGGATCGAACAACCGATGACGCCGCCCCCGATGACAACAGCTTGGGCATGGGATTTCATGGACTGCTCCGCTTTGGCTTACGCTCAGCATCCCCCAAGGCAAAATCATTCATTTGCCCCAAGACGACCAATCATGTCGCATTTCGCGCCACTGCCAAAAACTTGAGGCCTAGACTGATCAAAATCATCAGAGGTGCCCCCATGAAAACCACCACCCAAGTCTTGATCATCGGCGGCGGCGTTGTGGGATGTTCGGTTCTTTACCACCTGACCAAGCTGGGGTGGTCAGATGTGATGTTGGTGGAACGGTCCGAACTGACATCGGGATCCACCTGGCACGCAGCGGGCGGGTTTCATACGCTGAACGGCGACACGAATATGGCGGCCCTGCAGGGGTACACCATCAAGCTGTACCGCGAGTTGGAAGAATTAACCGGACAGTCTTGCGGGTTGCACCACGTCGGCGGCATCACCCTGGCGGGCGACCAAGACCGGATGGATATGCTGGTGGCGGAACGGGCCAAGCACCGATACATGGGCCTGGAAACCGAAATCGTCAGCCCGGCAGAGATCAAGAAAATTGCGCCTGTCACCAATGTGGATGGCGTGATCGGTGGGCTTTACGATCCGCTGGATGGGCACTTGGACCCCTATGGCACCACCCATGCCTATGCCAAAGCGGCCAAAATGGGGGGTGCGACGATCGAAACCCACACCATGGTGACCGCCACCACCCAACGCCCGGACGGGTCATGGGACGTAGTGACAAACAACGGCACGATCCACACTGAACACCTGGTAAACGCGGGCGGGTTGTGGGCGCGTGAAGTGGGGGCCATGGCGGGCGTATATTTCCCGCTGCTGCCCATGGAACATCAGTATCTGATCACCGAAGACGTGCCCGAGATTGCAGCCATCATCGACGCGGGCGGCGAACACCCCCACGTCATGGACCCGGCGGGGGAATCATATCTGCGCCAAGAAGGGCGTGGCCTGTGCATCGGCTTTTACGAACAGAGTTGCCGCCCTTGGGCCGTGGGGGGCACATCGTGGGATTTTGGTCAGGAATTGCTGGCGGACGATTTTGACAAAATCGAAGACAGCATCGCTTTCGCCTACAAACGCTTCCCAGCTTTGGAACGGGCGGGTGTGAAACGGGTGATCCACGGCCCCTTCACCTTTGCCCCGGACGGCAACCCATTGGTGGGGCCTGTGCCAGGCATGCGCAATTACTGGTCCGCCTGCGCGGTGATGGCGGGGTTCAGTCAAGGGGGCGGCGTGGGGCTGACCTTGGCCCAATGGATGGTGGATGGCGAACCGGATCGCGATGTATCGGCCATGGACGTGGCCCGCTTTGGGCCTTGGATCACGCCGGGATACACGGTGCCCAAAGTCATTGAAAATTACCAACGGCGGTTTTCCGTGTCTTATCCCAACGAAGAACTGCCTGCCGCCCGGGGCATCCGCCGCACGCCCATGTACGACACATTCGATGCCATGGGGGCCGTGTGGGGCGCGCAGTATGGCTTGGAAGTGCCGAACTATTTTGCCCAAGGCGACGAACCCCGCTTTGAAACCCCGTCCTTTCGCAGGTCGAACGCATGGGACGCCACCCGGCGCGAGGTATTGGCCGTACGCAACAGCGTCGGCATAAACGAGGTCCATAATTTTTCCAAATTCGCGGTCACGGGTCCCGGCGCGCGCGCCTGGTTGGACCGGATCATGGCAGGCCGCATCCCTGGGCCAGGGCGCTTGGCCTTGAACCCGATGCTGTCCCCCAGGGGCAAAATCATCGGCGATTTCACCGTATCTTGCCTGGAAGATGATGAATTCCAGTTGACCGCCAGCTATGGCAGTCAAGCATTCCATTTGCGGTGGTTCGACCAAAACCCCGGGCCTGATGTGCGTCTGATGAACCTGTCTGACCAACGCACGGGCTTTCAGGTCGCAGGACCCAACGCCACCAAAGTGCTGGCTGCCTGTACCGGTTTTGACGTCACGGCGATGAAGTTTCTGGACGTCGCACGCATGCAGGTTGGGGCCGCGGACTGCATTGTGCAGCGGGTCAGCTATACTGGGGATTTGGGCTTTGAAATATTCACCGACGCCATGTCACAGCGCCATTTGTGGGAAGTGCTGTGGGCCGCGGGCCAGCCGTTTGACATGCGACCGTTCGGTATGCGGGCCATGATGTCGCTGCGGTTGGACCGGTTCTTCGGCTCCTGGATGCGGGAATTTTCGCCCGATTACACGGCGGCCGAAACCGGATTGGACCGCTTCATCAATTTTAAGAAAGACGTTGATTTCATTGGCAGATCGGCCGCGGAAGCAGATCGCCCCACCAAGACACTTTGCGTGTTCGAAGTGGATGCCGTTGATGCCGATATCGTGGCCTATGAACCGATATTTTTCGATGGCTCTGTCGTGGGGTTCTGCACATCAGGCGGGTATTCCCACCACGCGGACAAATCCATTGCGTTTGGCTTCTTGCCCACAGACTTGGCCGAAGATTCCGTCGCTGTCGAAATAGAAGTTCTGGGCAAACGCCTGCCCGCCCGGCGGATCACAGCCCCCCTGCTTTAAATGTGAAGCGGGTCGTGGCCATAAACCCAATCTTGGCGTCGGTGCAGCAGACTTGGGGCGATGCGCGCGGCCACGGCGGCAGGGCCATAGGTGGCCAGTTGCGTCAAGACGTGGCCCCGGTGGAACAATTTCAAGTTCGCCGCAGACAACGCCTGAACTTTTGCGGCACGCGGCTGGCGGGTCTGCTGAAAATCTTTCAGCGCCAAGGCCACGTCCGCTTGCCAGTCCAAACACGCCGCCAAGGCCACAGCGTCTTCCATGGCTTGGGCAGCCCCTTGGGCCATGGACGGCAGCATCGGATGGGCCGCGTCCCCCAGCAAAACGGCGTTTCCGCGCGCCCAATGGCGCAGCGGGGTGCGTTCCATCAACGACCAACAATGCAAATCATCGGCACGATCCAGAATGTCCACCAACGTGGGGTGCCAGCCTGCAAAGTCCGCCAAGGCCCGCGCCCTATCGCCGGTGTGACGCCAGGATTCGGGGGGCTGGTGGTCAGTTTCCACAACGCCGACAAAATTTGCGACGGTTCCAGATTTGATCCGCGTCGTCACGGCGTGTTTGCCCGCCCCCACCCAGGCGCACGCCGTGGGAGGCGGCGCCGTGGTCAGACGGTCCATTGGCACGGTGGTGCGCCAGGCGATGCAGCCGGAAAATTCAGGCGACGGTGCGTTCACCAAGGACCGGGCCAAGCGGCTGTTCATCCCATCAGCCACCACCACAAGATCGGCCGTGGTCTGGGTGCCATCGGCAAAAGATACCGTGCTGTCGTCCACAGCTTGGGCGGTCATGTTGGTGGAAATGGTGATGCCGGGGAGTTGCCCTGCCCGATCCACCAAGGCCGCCAAAAGATCCCCGCGATGGATATGCAGGTAAGCCCCGCCCCACCGGCGTTCCGCCTGACGCAAAGACAAACTGAAAACAAGCCGACCAGACGTCCCCATCCGCATTTCAATGGCGTCGGGGGCAAAGGCCGTGGCCTTCACGGCGGCAAAGCAGCCCAACGCGTCCAGCACCTTGCACGCATTGGGTGACATTTGGATGCCGGCCCCCATTTCGACCAGCGACGTGCGGCGTTCGAACACACGCACATCCCATCCGGCTTGGGCCAAGGCAATGGCTGCGGACAAACCGCCGATGCCTGCGCCAATGATTGATGCTGTGCGGGTCATTGAGACGTTCCGATGCCGCACTTCATTGGTCGAAGCGGGCTGTGTTTGCTTTCGCGGTTTTTGCAAACCACTGCAGCAAACGTTTGGTTCTCTGGCTCACCGCTTCGCTTTGCGAAGTGGTATGGTACCCAAGGCCGGACTCGAACCGGCACGCCCGCGAAGGCGGGGGATTTTGAATCCCCTGCGTCTACCATTCCGCCACTTGGGCACTGGCCGCGTGGTATGCTTGGGACGCGGCGGCGTCAATCCCCCGATGCACGAAGATTGCGCAGAACTGTGGACAAAATGATCGCCGCCGCCACCAGGCCCAAACCGACCCATATCCAGACGGCAGACACCCCGTCATAGGCGATGTTCACCAGGTAAAGCGTGATGCCTGGAAACAGCACCAGAATCGCCACCCGCACCAGATCGGACAGCACAAAGGGCGTCACCCCGGCATAGGTTTTGGCCATGGGGATGTCCTTGGCCAAAGAGTTGATGATGAACAGGTTCATCCCCACCGGCGGTGTGATCAGGCCCACTTCCACCACGATCAGAACCAAGATGCCAAACCAGATCGCTGTTGCTTCAGCCGACATGCCGAAATCCAGCGCGCTGATGATGGGAAAGAAAATCGGGATGGTCAGCAAAATCATGGACAGGCTGTCCATCACACATCCAAACAGCAAATACGTCGCCAACATCGCCACCAGCACCAGCGCGGGGGCGAACCCTTGCGTTGTGACCCAATCCGCCATGGCTTGGGGGGCTTGGGTCGTGGCCAGGAAACTGTTGAAAACTGCCGCCCCAAACACAATGAAGAAAATCATCGCACTGGCTGTGGCAGTGGCATAGATGCTTTCGACAAATGCGGGCCACGTCAGCCCGCGCGTCCACAGCCCATAAAGCCCCGTCAGCACTGCCCCCACTGCGGCGCCTTCCGTGGGGGTGAACAGCGCGTCCGGCCCGGGGTTGGACCAGTTCCAATCCCCCGCAATGCCGTACATCACCAAAGCGAAAATCGCGAAAACCGGCCATGTGCGACCAAGGGACTTGAATCGTTGCCGGTACGGCGTGCGCGGTGCGGTATCAGCCGCGTTCGGGCGCACCCGGACGTATATCATCACCACAATCATATATCCCAAGGCCGCCAGCAGCCCGGGGATCAAAGCGGCCAAAAACATCTTCACGATGTTCTGGCTGGTCATAATGGCATAGATCACCAAAATGATCGACGGCGGGATCAAAATGCCCAAAGTGCCGCCCGCTGCCAAAACGCCGGTGGACAAAGCGTCAGAATACCCGCGTTTGCGCATTTCAGGCAAAGCCACCTGCCCCATGGTACTGGCGGTGGCCAGCGACGATCCGCACACTGCCCCAAAGCCCGCACTGGCCCCCACAGCGGCCATGGCCACCCCACCCTTGCGGTGGCCCAACCAGTCAGAGGCGGCCTGGAAAAGCGCGGCTGACATGCCGGATTTGGTGGCAAACTGCCCCATCAGCAAAAACAGCGGCACAATGGACAGGGAATAACTGGAAAACGTGTCGTAGGTCAGGGTTTTCAACTGCGCCATGGGGGCTGCTGGCGTGCCACGCACGTACCAGATGCCGACAAATCCGGTGATGGCCATGGCCACAGCGATGGGAATCCGCAGGAAAATACCCAGCAACATCAGGCCAAAGCCCACCAATGCGATTTCCATGCCAGTCATCGGGCAGCCCCTGTGCCAAGCGCGTTCAGGCTGCGCCACACTGTGAAGACGCTGGCCACAAAGAACAGAACGGCCCCGATCAAGGCCGCGGCCATGGGCAACCACAGCTGAATTTCCAGCTCATATGTGGTTTCGGGGAAAAACGGTTTGTATCCCATGGACAGGGCATCGCGCAGGGGTTGGTCAAAGTAGGGAAACTTTTCCCCCACCCCCAGGTACAACCGCCACATGATCACAAAGGCCACAATGGTGATCAGAACATCCCCCAGCAGCATCAATGCCCGCTGCACGCCCATGGGAAACGTATTGCTGAGGATATCGACCGTCACATGACCGCGCCGCAATTGGCACAGCGGCAAAAAGGCAAAGATCGCAATGGCTACACCGGCTTCCACCAATTCGTAGTCGCCGGTGATCCCAGTGATACCGCCCGCATTGATCTTGCGCCCGATCACCGACACCACTGTCATCACCGCCAGGCCCGTCAAAATCAGCCCGCCGACCCAGGCCCAGGCCTTGGCAAGGATGTCCAAAAGACGCCCAGCCTTTTGTTCCAACTGTGGTGCCACCATGGCCGTTCCCCCCCGTGTCCGTGACCAGTGGTATCCAGCACGCCCCCACAAGAAAAGGGGCGATGTTGCCACCGCCCCTTCAAATTATGTGCACCAGAAGACGTCGATCACATGGCGTTTTCAGCGATCAAGGATTTGGCGGTGTCCACCATGGCTTGACCGTCCAGGCCTTTGGCTGTGACCTCTTCCACCCAAGCGGCGGTTTGGGCGTCGCCGAGTTTACGCAGCTCTGCCACCATATCGTCACCCATGGTGAAGATTTCGTTGTCGGTTTCTTGGATCAATTTCAGGCCAATGTCATCGCCTTCATCCATCGCGCGCCCGGCCCAAGCGGATGTTTCAACGCCAGAGTTGGCATCAATTACAGCTTTAAGATCGGCTGGCAACGCGTTGTAACTGTTCTTGTTCATCGCCCAGATGAAAGTTGTGTTGTACAAAGCGCGGTCGCCGCCCACTTCGGTGTGGCTGTCCGCCAATTCGTGGATTTTCAGCAAAGGCACGATCTCTTGCGGGATCACACCACCCTGAACCACGCCTTTGGACATGGCTTCGGGGAACGCGGGGACAGGCATGCCCACGGGCGTGGCCCCCAACGATTCCAAAAGTTTGTTGGCTTGGCGCGACGGACCGCGCAACTTCAGACCCTTCAAGTCGTCCAGCGTTTTCACCGCCCCGCCCTTTTTGTGGATCACACCGGGCCCATGCACGTGGACTGCCAGTAGATGCACGTCAGACATGCGTTCAGTCAGGTATTGTTGTCCAAACGTCCAAAACGCCCGGGACGTGTCTTCCGCGTTCATGGACGTCATAAACGGCAGCTCAAACACTTCAGTTTCAGGAAAACGCCCAGGCGTATAGGCGGGCAAAGCCCAGCCCCCGTCGATGACACCGTCGCGAATTTGATCGTACAACGCGGGCGGTTTGCCCCCCAGTTGCATGCCGGGGTAAAGTTCGATTTTGATGCGACCGCCAGAGTCCTTCATCACCTTTTCGGCCCATGGCGCCATGAACAAGGCCGGTACGCTGGAATGCGGCGGCAAGAAGTGTTGAAAACGCAGTGTGACCTCTTGCGCGATGGCGGTGGCACCACTGATGCCAAGGGCAAGGGCCGAGGCGGCGGCAAGCTTGAAAACGTTCATGGTGTTCCTCCCAGAAATTGCAAAATGTGCGATTGGCACCTGGCGCGGATGGGACCACATGTTGCGTAAAATCACAAACACAATATCCAGTGCATGGGTGCGCGAAATGCACGCTTGCCCCCTTTTGTCTTGTCCAAATTTGAAGTACCCCCAGCCCACCAACACCGACATGGAAGAGGTCCAGTGCAAAGACTTTATCAATGGACCATGGCCATGGCCGAACACCCCCGCGCCCTTTGGGTGCTGGCGTTTGTGGCCTTCATCGAAAGCTCTTTCTTTCCGATCCCGCCGGATTTGCTGTTGATCCCCATGGTCTTGGCAGCCCCGCGCCGGGCATTTTTGATTGCAGGCGTGGCCACTGTGGCATCTGTTGCGGGCGGCATCTTTGGATATGCGATCGGGGCGTTCGCGTTTGACACTTTGGGCCAGCCCATCCTGTCTGCTTTGGGCAAGGACGCTTATTTCGCGGAATTTGCAGAACGCTACAATGAATACGGGATTTGGGTGGTGTTGGCGGCGGGCGTCACGCCGTTCCCGTACAAGGTGGTCACCATTTTGTCCGGGGCCACGAATTTGTCGTTCGGGGTTTTTGTGATTTCGTCTTTGGTGGCGCGCGCTTTGCGGTTCTTTGTGGTGGCCGCACTGTTGTGGTACGCGGGCCCCACCATGCGCGATTTCATCGAAAAGCGTCTGGGGCTGATGTTCACCCTGTTTATCATTGTATTGTTTGGCGGTCTTTATTTGGTACGATACCTGTAACCGTTCGGAGGACGCGATGACTGCAACCCCACAACAATTGGTGGCTTTGGCCGCGTTGGGTTCAGCCGCCCTTCTTGTCGGCGCGTTCATTTTTCAAGCCCTGGGATATGCCCCGTGTCAGATGTGTTATTGGCAGCGCTGGCCCCACGGCATGGCCATCGCCTTTGCCGCTGTGGCGCTGTACGACACGGCTTGGGTGTGGATTTTGGGCGGGGCCGTCAGTGCGGCGGCAACGTCCGGCCTTGGAATGTTCCACGTCGGCGTTGAACAGAAATGGTGGGCCGGTCCGGCATCGTGTTCTGGCGATGGCGCGGGACTGGGCAATCTGTCGGGCAATGATTTGCTGAGCGTCGATGTCCTGGACAAAGTGGTTATGTGCGATGAAGTCAGCTGGGCGTTTCTTGGCATTTCCATGCCCGGATGGAACGCGCTGTTTTCAGCCCTGTTGGTGGGGTTATGGGGATTGGCGTTCCTGCGGCATGTGTCGGCGGGTCGGACCGCTTAGAACCCGCTGGTCAATTCTTCCACGAAATAGCTGACCAATTGCGCGCGGTTCGCCAACCCGGACTTTTGATAGATAGACGAGTTCTGCGCCTTCACGGTGGCCTGGCTGCGCCCCCGCAACTCTGCGATTTCGGCAATGGACATGCCTTTGATCATCAGCATTCCAATTTCGCACTCCGCCTCTGTAAAGCCCCAGGCTTTAAATTGATCCACGATCACATCGTGAAACCGGCTGGCCGCGGCGTCGACTTTGGATTCCAAACGCTCTGTCCGTTCTGACAGACGTCGGAACGCAATTACGGAAACGATTGTGCCCACGAACAATGCGACAAAGGCAGCAATTTCAGTGATTTCATAGAAGACCCAACTGATTTGCCGCGATTGGGCGAAGACCAAAACCCAAAGCTGGTATCCGTAAAGCAAAAGCCCGATGGCTTGGGCAAAGAAGCTGAACGCAAGAAGAAGCCGAAGCCGCTTGGTTGACAAATTGTTCACTCCATCTGCCGCGGTTTCGATGCAACCCTGCCCAAATACACTTTGCCCGTTCGGTTGTGCTTTACCAACGATTTGGTGGTCCAGGGTAGGTCTGACGGTTAATGGTTAAGACGCAGGTCCGTCCGCTCTGTAGCACCAGCCTCGATTTTTGTGGTCTGATCCGGTTTCGTAGGACGCACAGGGCCCACAGTATCGTCGTCATCATCATAATTCGGCGGCGTCGGAGAGGTCGACACTTCCCGGTTGGACGCATCGCGGTAATCAAACAGTATTTGGCCGTTTCGGGCCACAACGATTTCGCGGGTCACACCGTCCCGGGACGCAGAAATTTTCGTCCGACCCAACAGCGTTCGCGCGATCACAATTTCGGAATATCCCTGGTGTTCCAATTGGGCGACGTAGTTGGAGATTGCCGACTGCCCCAATGCTGGGATAGGAAAGCTGAGGGCAGCACATACAACCAAAATACTGGATACGCTTTTCAAGTTAACAATCTCCAACCACGTCGAGAATGATTTACGGGCAGCATGCGGTGCAGTATATGCCACCAAAGACTAATCCGTGCAGACTATACTTTAGTCTTATGCAAGTTTCGGTGCAGTTTTGCTTCAAAAGGCCCCTGACGCAAGCGCATTCCGCCCCGTCAATTGAACGACATTTGGTAATAGGATACACTTCCCACAACAATCCCTTGTGCGAGCCAGGAATCGATGACGGACGAAACGCCACCAGAAAATGATGCAATCGAATCCGATGCATTCAAAGGCCCGACCATCAACATAACCGACGAAATGAAGGCGTCTTACCTGGATTACGCCATGAGCGTGATCGTCAGTCGCGCCATCCCCGACTTGCGCGACGGCCTGAAGCCGGTGCACCGCCGCATTTTGTACGCCATGCACGAAACCGGCAACGCCCATGACAAGCCGTACCGCAAGTCCGCCCGGCCTGTGGGCGATGTGATGGGCAAATACCACCCCCACGGCGACAGCGCGATTTACGATGCACTGGTGCGCATGGCCCAGGACTTTTCCATGTCCCTGCCCCTGTTGGACGGGCAAGGCAACTTCGGGTCCATGGACGGCGATAATCCTGCGGCCATGCGATACACTGAAGTGCGCATGGACAAACCTGCCGCCAGCCTGCTGGCCGACATCGACAAAGAAACGGTCGATTTCCAAGACAACTATGACGGCAAAGACCGCGAACCCACCGTCCTGCCGGCCCGCTTCCCTAACATGTTGGTGAACGGCGCTGGCGGTATCGCTGTGGGCATGGCCACAAACATCCCGCCCCACAATTTGGGCGAAGTGGTGGATGCCACCTTGGCGTTGATCGAAGAACCAGACCTGACGTCTGAACAATTGATCGAATACGTGCCCGGCCCGGACTTCCCCACGGGGGGGATCATGCTGGGCCGGTCTGGGGCCCGCAAAGCCTATCTCGAAGGGCGCGGGTCAGTGATTGTACGCGCCAAAACGCGGGTAGAGGAAATCCGCAAAGACCGCTGGGCCATTGTGGTGGACGAAATCCCGTACCAGGTGAACAAAGCGTCGATGATCGAAAAAATCGCCGAAGCGGCGCGCGACAAAAAGATCGAAGGCATTGCCCACGTCCAAGACGAATCTGACCGCAACGGCGTGCGTGTGGTGGTGGAATTGAAGCGCGATGCCACCGCAGAAGTGGTGCTGAACCAATTGTTCCGCTTTACGCCGCTGCAGACATACTTTGGCTGCAATATGTTGGCGTTGAATGGCGGGCGCCCCGAACAACTGACGTTGCGCCGATTCCTGACAAGCTTCATTGATTTTCGCGAAGACGTGGTGGCGCGGCGCACCGCCCATCTGCTGCGCAAAGCGCGTGATCGCAGCCATATCCTGTGCGGCTTGGCCGTGGCTGTCACAAACATCGATGAAATCGTGGCCACCATTCGCCAATCAACCGACGCCGCCGAAGCGCGCGACAAGCTGATGACGCGCCGTTGGCCAGCCCAAGACATCCTGCCCTATATCGCACTGATCGACGACCCCACCCACACCGCCAATGACGACGGCACCTATAACCTGTCGGAAGCCCAAGCGCGCGCCATTTTGGAATTGCGCCTGCAACGCCTGACCCAGATCGGCGTGAAAGAGGTCACGGACGAGCTGGAAGAATTGGCCGGGAAAATCAAAGAATACCTGGCCATCTTGTCGTCGCGCGACCGCATCATGGCCATCATCGCCGACGAACTGCGCGAAGTGCGCGAAATGTTCGCCATCCCCCGCCGGACCGAAATCACCGACTGGTCCGGAGATATGGAAGACGAAGACCTGATCGAACGCGAAGACATGGTGGTGACGGTCACAGCGGGCGGTTATATCAAACGCACGGCCCTGGCCGATTTCCGCAGCCAACGACGCGGCGGCAAAGGCCTGCAAGGCATGGCCACCAAGGACGAAGACGTGGTGACCACGCTGTTTGTGGCCAACACCCACACCCAGTTGCTGTTTTTCACCACAGACGGCATGGCCTATAAACTGAAGACATGGCGCCTGCCCTTGGGGGGACGGACCGCCAAAGGCAAAGCCATCGTCAACATCTTGCCCATCCCCACGGGTGTGTCCATCGCGGCCATCATGCCGGTGGATGTGGACGAAAAGGATTGGGGCGATTTGCAGATCGTCTTTGCCACGTCCCAAGGCGACGTGCGCCGCAACCGTTTGTCAGACTTCACCAATGTCAAAGCCAACGGCAAAATCGCCATGAAGCTGCCAGATGATGTGTCTTTGGTGAACGCGCGGATTTGTTCGGAAGATGATGACGTTATGCTGGTGACCAACACAGGGCGCGCGATCCGGTTTGCCACCACCGATTTGCGGGTGTTCAACAGCCGCAGTTCCACCGGGGTGCGGGGCATCAAGGTGGACAAGGACCACGTCGTATCCATGGCCGTAATCCGGCATTTCAAAGCCAGCCCCGAAGAACGGGCGGCGTATCTGAAAATGCGCCGGGCCGTGGCGGGCCTGACCGATGCAGACACGGAAGAAGACAGCGACATTGCGGGTGACATCACCCAAGAACGCTATGCCGAAATGTCCGCGGCCGAAAACTTGATCCTGACCATCACCGAAGACGGCGCTGGCAAGCTAAGCTCGTCCCACGATTATCCAGTTCGGGGTCGCGGCGGCATGGGTGTTATGGCCATGGACAAAGCCATGCGCGGCGGCGAAATCGTGGCCAGCTTCCCCGTGGAAATGGACGACCAGATCATGTTGGTCACATCCACCGGTCAATCCATCCGCTGCCCTATCGACGGAATTTCCTTCCGGTCGCGCAGCGCAGGGGGCGTGAAGGTGTTCAACACCGGCAAAGACGAAAGCGTGGTGTCCGTGGCCTATATCCCCGACCAGGGCGATGGTGAAGACGTGGCCGAAAACGACAGCGAAACCTGACACGGCATCCAAACATCAGTGCGGTTCGGTGGCCCCTTGGGGCCGCCGCAGGTCACAGCCCGTATAAAGTGCTGAACTTTTCGGTCAGGTACGCCAGCAATGGCCCTTCGCTGGGGGTGCAGCCGCAAGCGTGTTCGATGGTTTCAACCGGCGTGCGCAAGGCCCCATGGGTTTGGAGCTGCGTTTCCAACCATTGTGTCGCCGCTGTCAAATCGCCTTGGGCCATTTGATCATCCAGGTTCGGGATGGCGGCGCGCAAGGATTGATGCAAACACCCGGCATAGACATTGCCCAGGCTGTAGGTTGGGAAGTACCCAAACAGCCCAACCGACCAATGCACATCCTGCAAACACCCGTTGCTGGGGGTGTCCACAGCATAGCCGAAGTCCGCCGCGAACCGATCGTTCCAAGCCGCTTCCAAATCCTTGACCTGCAAATCCCCGGCCACCAGGGCCCGTTCCAGATCAAAGCGGATCAAGACGTGCAGATTATACTGCACCTCGTCCGCTTCAGTGCGGATGAACCCGTTGCTGACACGATTGACGATGCCATAGAAAGTGTCCGCGTCCGCCACACCAAAATCACCAAAAGCATCCACCATTTGACCGTACAGCCATTCTGTAAATGCCCGGCTGCGACCCAACTGGTTTTCATAGATGCGCGATTGGCTTTCGTGCACGCCCATCGACACCCCGTGCCCGATCGCGGTCAAGGCAAAGGCGTCGTCGATATTTTGTTCGTAACAGGCATGCCCCACTTCGTGGATGGTGGAATATATGCAGTTGAACGGATCGCGCGGGGCCGTGCGGGTGGTGATGCGCACGTCGTGGCCTGACCCACTGGAAAACGGATGCACTGCCTTGTCGATGCGGCCTTTGTCGAAGTCATAGCCGAAGGTTGCCGCCACTTTTTGGGACAACGCCATCTGTGTCGCTTCGTCGAATTCGAAATCCAGGTCTGGCGGCGCGGGCTTGTCCAAGATTGCCGCACGCAGATCCACCAGGCCAGGGCGCAGACTGCCGAACATCGCTTCCAATTCTGCCGCCGTGCCGCCGGGTTCATAGTCCTGCAACATCGCGTCATACACATCCCCGTTTGACGCCAGCGCTTGGCCTTCTTGGCGTTTCAAATTCAGGACGTTTTCCAAGACGGGCAGAAATGCCGACACATCTTCATCTGCGCGCGCACGTGCCCATTTGCCCTGCGCTTCGGACGTGACTGCCGCTATTTGGGCGGCCAAATCGCCCGGGACTTTGGTGGCCCGGTCAAAGCTGGTTTTGATCTGCCGCAACTGGGCGTGTTCCACGGCTGTGGTGGGTGTGGCCGCGCCGATCAAATCTGCCAGTTCGGCACTGCTGCGCCGCGCATGCAGCACAGATTCCATCGCGGCCATTTCTTCAGCCCGCTGACCAGCGGACCCCCGGGCCATCATGGTTTCTTGATCCCAGCCCAAGCGGCCAGCAATCTGCGACAAGGCTTGGGTTTGACGGTCATATTCCAGAAGCTTTTTCATCAATTCCCCCGAATGGCGTCGCCCGAAGGATACCCCGCCATGAAGCGCGCCCGCACGGTCGCCAGCCACAACACTACACCGATGAACTGGTGCAAAATGGCCAGTTGCAACGGCGCCGCGTAAAGCACCGTCAGGATGCCAATGATCATTTGAATTATCAGCAAAAGCCCCACGGTGCCGAAGGCGCCACGGGTGCGCTTGAAGGGCGACTTTGCCGCCTTCATGCCGACATAGATGCCAAAGGCAAACAGGCCATAAGCGGTCATACGGTGCATAAATTGCACAGTGCCCGCGTTTTCAAAAAAGTTGCGCCACCACGGTGAAAGTCCGAACATATCGGGCGGCAAAACGCCGCCCGCCATCAGCGGCCAATCGACGAATTGCTGGCCGGCATCGATCCCAGCCACAAGGGCCCCCAACAGAATTTGAACGAACAACACCGCGCCCAAGACGGTTGCCAATTGCCACATGCGCGGCGCGCGGTTGCGGCGCGCTTGCAGTAGATCAGCCTCTTGCCGGCCCAAAATCATTGCGTACCACGCCACAAACGCCAGCAATGCAAACGCTGCCCCCAAGTGGGCCATCAGCCAATAGGATTTGACGTCCAACGCCTGAAGTCCGGACCGGACCATAAGCCAACCGATCAGACCCTGCAGCCCAATGAACGGTCCAATCGCGATCAACGCCACTTGGCGGGACTTGGGCACCATGCCCCTGATGAACAACACGGCAAGTCCCACCGCCCAGTACAGACCGATGAACCGACCCAATTGCCGGTGTCCCCATTCCCACCAGAAGATGACCTTGAACTGATCCAGGGTCATATCGAAGTTCTGTTCTTTAAATTCCGTGGTGGTTTGATAGGCCGCAAAAGCGGCATCCCACGCACTGGCCCCCAAGGGCGGAATGGCCCCCATAACCGGGTCCCATTCGATGATCGACAGGCCCGAATCCGTCAGCCGGGTCAGCCCGCCCACGACAATCATCACCACGATCAAAACCACCAGACCCCACAGCCACAACGCCACAGTGCCGCGCGCGCCGTCGCCCGCTTTGGTCAGGTTGCCCGTCCCGGCGGCGGCCAGTTTTTCGTCGCTGCCCACTTCTTGGAATATGCTGCGTTTATCGGCCATGGCCCCCTCCGCTTATTCAGCCCGTTGCCGCACCCTAGGCCTGCATCACAGGGGCTTCAATCCCGCTCTTTCCAGCGCACCATTTGCCGCAGCACGCCGTGCAAGGTTTGCACATCCGCCTGGGTCAGCGGCATGCGCGACCACAGATTGCGCAGGTTCATCTTCATGCCCGCAGCTTTGGTTTCGGGGAAAAAGAACCCGGCGGTGTCCAGGCGGTCTTCGAAGTGATCGCCCAATTTTTCCACCTCTACCGCGCTGGCCCAATCCGTTTTGGCCATGTCGACGCGGAAATCTTCCACATCTGCAGTTTGTTTGCGCCATTCATAGGCCAGCAGCAAAACGCATTGCGCCAAATTCAGGGATGCGAATTCAGGGTTTACGGGCACGTTGATCACAGCATTGGCCCGCGCAATATCGTCGTTTTCCAGCCCCGACCTTTCGGGGCCAAAAAGAATGGCCACCTGTTCCCCTTTGGCAATGCGGGTGCGGGCTTCGATCATGGCCGCTTCGGGGGTGAACACGGGCGTGGTCAAACCCCGCGGACGGGCCGTGGTGGCCATGACAAAATGCGCCGACGCAACGGCCTGCGCTGTGGTGTCCACCATTTGCGCTTCGTCCAACAAACGCCCTGCCCCGCTGGCCATGGCCACGGCCTTGGGGTTCGGCCAGCCGTCGCGCGGGGCCACGATGCGCATCCGGTCCAAGCCGAAATTCCACATGGCACGGGCGGCGGCACCGATGTTTTCGCCCATCTGCGGGCGCACCAAAACGATTGCGGGTTGTTGTGATTTATCCATGTCGCCTGCCTTCTATCCACGGTGCGCGCGCACCACAAGCGGTGGTCAAAGACGCATCAGGCCTGTAAAGACCCTGCAAGACTTGAAGGAGAGCGCAGATGTCAGACCAAGACCGCGCCCAGATTTACCTGATCACGCCCCCCACCCCGGAAGCCAGCACCTTTCCTGCCGACTTGGCACGGGTGCTGGACGTCGTGGATGTGGCGTGCGTCCGCTTGGCCTTGGCGTTTCAAAATGAAGACGACATCGCGCGCGTGGCCGATGCATGCCGCGACGTGACCCATGCCCGCGACATCGCTTTGGTGGTCCAAGATCACCTGCAACTGGTGCAGCGTTTGGGCTTGGACGGGGTGCATCTGTCCCAAGGGGCACGGGGTGTGCGCGCTGCGCGCAAAGACCTGGGCGAAGATGCCATTGTCGGGTGCCATTCCGGGGCGTCGCGCCACGATGGCATGAACGCAGGCGAAGCGTCTGCGGACTATGTCTGTTTTGGACCAGTTGCGTCTTCCATGTTGGGGGATGGGTCCTTGGCGGACGAAGACCTGTTTGCCTGGTGGTCCGAAATGATTGAAGTGCCCGTCATCGCCGAAGGGGGCTTGGATCCTGCATTGATCCGGGGCCTGTCGGACAAGGTGGATTTTTTCGGGATTGGCGCAGAAATCTGGGACACGGACACGCCGGCAGACGCCTTAAGAACACTGGCGGATGCACGGCTTTAGGTCAGACCATCCGCCACTGTGGCATGCAGTTGTGCGGCCAATACCTTGCGATTGATATCCGGGCGGATGGCCACGGGCGCATGGTACACCACTTCCACCGATCCATGGCGGGCCGCCGCCAAAGTGTGTAGCAAATGGCTGCCGAACGCCATGTCCCCCCACCAGCCGTAAAATCGCGGGTCTTCACCGGCAGGTGCTGTGTATCGCAAGGTGATGGGTTGAACATAAAATTCTAAATCTGCACTTGCGTCGATGATGGCTTGAAACAGTGTGGGCTTGAACGCCACAACCTGCTGGCCGTCCGTGGACGTGCCTTCGGGAAAGAACAAAAGACGGTGCCCCAAGGCAAAGCGGTCCTGCATCTGCGCTTTCTGCTGGGCTGCGAATTTGCGATCCCGCACCACAAACAACGTGCCCGTTGCCCGCGCCAACCAGCCGATGCCTGGCCAATGGGCCACTTCGGACTTGGACACAAAGAAGATTTCATTCCGGGCATTCAGCGCGAAGATATCCAACCAAGACGAATGGTTCGCCACCGCCGCGCCGATCCCTTCGGCGGGCGTGCCGGTCACTTTGAACCCCATCCCCAAAATCCGAAATGCATTGCGGCACACAAATTTGGTGATCTTGGGTGTGACAGGACGGGCAGCACCGCAGACAGGCCGTTCCACCAAGCGCGCCAGAAGAAGAAGCGCTAAGCAACCGAAGGTAAGCGCCGCCAATACTGCACCGCGCACAATAACACGCAGCCATCCGGCAGCGGAAATCTTTGCATGGGCGGGTGCAGGCGTTTCGTCCCAAGTCGTCATGGCGTGGGCCCCCGCGTGTAAATGGATTTTTGCAGGGGCGACATGTTTTCCACATCCAGCACCAGGCAGACGTCGGTCGTGTTGAAATCTTGGTCCACAAAGGCGCCGTGCCCAACCCCGCCCCCCAGCCGAAGATAGGCTTTGATCAACGCAGGCATCCGCGCCATGGCCTGCTTGCGATCCACCTGCACCGCAGGGTCGGCCACCACGCAGGGCGGTTTCGCGGTTGGGCGCAAAGCGGGTGGTGCAAGGTGGGATTGGTGCAAAAGGGCCAAGGCTTGGGCGTGGTCGGCGGGATTTGCGCCGCGCAGGCTTGCCGTACCAAACAAAACGTCTGTCTTTGTGGCGGTGACGTGTTGGGCAAGGGCTGACCACAACAGCAGCATCCCCACCCCCCCGCGATGGTCAGCGGCCAGACAGGATCGCCCCACCTCTAACAACGTGCGGCCACTGTCCAGAAGCGGTTGCAGCTCAAATTCATTGGCCGTGTAAAACCCACCGGCCGCGTCCGCTTGCCTTGCGGTCATCAAACGATACACTCCGACCGCCAGGTCATTGTGCCACAGGATCAGATGATCGCTGTGGTCGTCAAACCGGTCCCGTTCGAGTTGCGCTTGATGGTCCACCAGGGGTCCCGAGGCACCCAATTCTTCCACAAAAACCTGGTATCGCAGGCGCTGCGCAGCCGCGACATCTTCGGCCGAGGTGGCCAAACGCACAGTATAGTCATGCAATTTGGTCACAGCTGTCCCAAACCGCCTCCCCAAGTACAACCATTGGTTGTTTCCGGGCATTTAACATAGGATACCTAAAGTACGACACCACTTCTGATCCCACTCGGATGGGGTAGATACTGCTGGCACGGCCGCACGATTTCTTGGTCTTGGTATTCATATCTGCCCCATCCCCTTTTCGCGGCGGAGTATTACCTGTGACCGGCGATTTGTCAGCCCATGTTGTGGCGCGAATGTCCCATGATTTGGCCAATCCCCTGGGCGCCATCGGCAATGGGATCGAACTTCTTGAATTGACCGCCGCAGCATCGTCTGCAGAAATCGGCTTGATCAAGGATGCCACAGCCGCCGCCCAAGCCCGTCTTCGGTTTTTGCGCGTCGCTTTGGGCACCGCTGGCCCAACCGGCGGCGGCACTGCGGATATGCTGGCGAACTGGAACCAAATCTCAAAGGCCAAGGCCAGCCTTGATGGCACCGTACCCGACGCGCTGCGGCGCCCGCTGGCTTTGGCACTTATGTGCTGCGGCGATGCCTTGGCCTTGGGGGGCGCAATCGCAGTGACGGCCCAAGAAAATCGGCTGAGCCTGAGTGCCAGTGCCGATAAGCTGTTGCCCCAAGACGCCGGTTGGCAGCATTTGGAAAACGGCACCGACCTTGCACCAAAGGCGGCGCACATTCACTTCAACCTTCTGCGACAAGAAATTGAAAGTGCCGGATTTTCCATTCAGATCGACGAAAGTCCGAAGGGTCTGTCTTTGACACTTTCAGCATAGATCAAGCGCGGACGGTTCCGTTCCCGCGCACCAGATACTTAAAGCTGGTCAACTGCGCGGCCCCCACCGGTCCACGAGCGTGCATTTTCCCGGTGGCGATGCCGATTTCGGCCCCCATGCCAAATTCACCCCCATCGGCAAATTGGGTCGACGCGTTGTGCATCAAGATGGCGCTGTCCAAATGGGTGAAGAAATGGTCAACGGCGCGGGTATCTTCTGCCAGAATGCAATCAGTGTGATCGGACCCAAACTGGCGGATGTGAGCCACCGCGTCTTCCACCCCGGACACGGTTTTGGCCGCGATGACCATATCCAAAAATTCGTGCCCCCAATCGTCCTGGGTGGCGAGTGTCGATCCGTCCAGCCCGTGACCCCGCACTTCCACCCCCGCGTCTTTAAGCATGTTCACCAAGTCTTGGCCCAAGCCCGCAGCGATGTCTTCGTGGATCAACAAACACTCCGCCGCGCCGCAGATCCCTGTACGCCGCGTTTTGGCGTTCAAAACCACGTCCATGGCCTTGGCAGGGTCTGCAGACTTGTCGACATAGATGTGCACGATCCCTTCCAAATGGGCAAAAACAGGCACGCGGGCCTCGCGTTGCACCAAGCCCACCAAGCCCTTGCCGCCCCGGGGCACGATCACGTCAATGGTGTCCACCATCGTCAGCATTTCGGACACAGCGGCCCGATCCCGTGTGGGCACCAATTGAACGCAAGCTTCGGGCAGGTTTGCGTCCAGCAATCCCTTCACCATCGCCGCGTGGATCGCACCGGACGAATGAAAACTTTCAGACCCGCCCCGCAAAATCACGGCATTCCCAGATTTCAGGCACAAAGCGCCAGCATCAGCCGTCACATTCGGGCGACTTTCATAGATCACCCCCACCACCCCCAGCGGGGTGCGGACGCGCTGGATGTTCAACCCGTTGGGCCGGTCCCATTCGGCCAGCACCTGACCCACCGGATCGGCTTGTTCAGCCACGGCGCGCAGCCCGTCCACGATCCCACGAATGCGGTCTTCGTCCAGCATCAAACGGTCCATCATCGCGTCGCTTAGGCCTTTGTCGCGACCAAAAGCCAAATCTTTGGCGTTGGCCGTCAGGATTGTGGCGCGATCTTTCCAAACATGTTCCGACGCCGCGATCAGGGCGGCATGTTTGCGTTCTGCGGTTGCGGTCGCCAAGATGGCTGCCGCGTCTTTCGCGGCACGGCCCATGGCCGCCATGATCTGATGTACGTTTTGTTCCAACGTCGGGGCCCCCTTATCCCAAATACATATCGTCCCGATGCACCAGGACTGACCGGGCGGCATAACCCAAGATCGCCTCGAACGCGTCGGTGTGCTGTCCTTTGACGGCTTCGGCTTCTGACGCCGTAAACCGCACCAATCCGCCGCCCAATGTTTCGCCGTCCGGCCCCAAAATGGCAACGGCGTCCCCCCGTTCAAACCCGCCGGATACGGCTGTGACCCCGGCGGGCAACAGGCTTTTGCCAGCTTGCAAGGCCTTCAACGCACCTGCATCCACAGCGATGTGCCCTTTGGTTTTCAAAGAGCTGATCCATCCTTTTCGCGCCTGTGCGGGATCAAGAGAAGGAATGAACCAAGTGGCAGGCGCGCCGTCTGACAATGTTTTCAATGGGTTGGCGGGCGACCCCAAAGTGATGGCCATGGCGCAGCCCGCGCCCATGGCCATCTTGGCCGCCATCACCTTTGTTTTCATCCCGCCCTTGGACAAGCCCGTTCCCGCGTCGCCTGCCATCGCTTCGATGTCCGGTGTGATCTGGCTGACCGTGTCCAGGCGTTTGGCATCGGGATTGGCCGTGGGATTGGCGGTGTAAAGACCATCCACATCGGACAATAACACCAGCTTGTCTGCCCCCACCGTCACAGCGATCTGGGCGGCCAAGCGATCGTTGTCACCATACCTGATCTCGTCCGTGGCCACAGTGTCATTTTCATTCACAATCGGCACCACGCCCAACGCCAAAAGTTGGCTTAGCGTGGCGCGGGCATTCAGGTATCGCCGTCGGTTTTCACTGTCTTCCAACGTCAGCAATATCTGCGCCGTTGTGATCCCGTGGGGCGCCAGCGTTTCTTCATAGGCGCGTGCAAGACGGATTTGACCCACGGCTGCGGCGGCTTGGGACTGTTCCAAAGACAGCGCCGCTGAAGGTAACCCCAACACGTGCCGCCCCAACGCGATGGATCCCGAAGACACAATCACCACGTTGCACCCTGATGTTTTCAACCAGGCAATGTCTTGCGCCAAACTTACAAGCCAGTCGTGCCGCAAATTCCCTTGGTCTGCATCTACCAACAACGCCGATCCGATTTTGACGACGATGCAGGCGCTGTCTGTTAAGGCCGCCATGCCCCGTCCTCTTCCGTTTCGCCGTCCTTAAGCGGGCCACCGGTGATGATACTGCGCAGGGCGCGCAGTACTTCTGTGGTGCCTTGCTTGGCCACGCCGGACATTTCCATCACGGCCCCGCCGCTGGCCGCTTCCAAAGCGGCTTTGGCGTCCGACTTGGCGTCATCGTCCAAGGCATCCACCTTGTTCAGCACCAGGATTTGGGGTTTGTCCGCCAGATCACCGCCATAGGCCTGCAATTCACCTTGGATGGTGGCATAGTCCGCGGCGGGATCCGGCGACGTGCCATCCACGATATGCAACAGCGCGTGGCAGCGTTCCACATGTCCCAAAAAACGATCCCCCAAGCCACGTCCTTCAGATGCACCTTCGATCAACCCTGGGATATCCGCGATGACAAATTCCGCCCCATCCACAGCCACGACGCCCAGGTTTGGGTGCAAAGTTGTGAATGGATAATCAGCAATCTTGGGGCGGGCTGCTGATGTGACGGACAAAAAGGTGGACTTGCCCGCATTCGGCAGCCCCAAAAGCCCCACATCTGCGATCAATTTCAGACGCAACCAGATGGTCCGTTCCACCCCTTCCATGCCCGGGTTGGCCCGCCGCGGTGCTTGGTTTGTGGAAGATTTGAAATGCAGGTTTCCAAACCCGCCATTGCCGCCTTTGGCAATGACGAAGCGTTGGCCCATTTCCGTCATATCCGCCAGAACAGTGTCCTGGTCTTCGTCCAGTACTTCTGTTCCCACTGGCACGCGCAACACGATGGCATCGCCGTCTTTACCGGACCGTTGTTTGCCCATGCCGGGTTGGCCGTTTTTGGCAAAGAAATGCTGCTGATACCGGAAATCGATCAGGGTGTTCAGCCCGTCCACCACTTCCACCACCACGTCGCCGCCGCGCCCGCCGTTGCCCCCGTCAGGACCGCCGTATTCGATGTATTTTTCGCGCCGGAACGACACAGCGCCCGACCCGCCGCCGCCCGAACGGATATAGACTTTGGCCAGGTCGAGGAATTTCATTGCGTGCGCTTTCGATTGTTGTGTGTGGGCCTAAGGCTTTGGGGGCGCTGGCTCAACCCCCTGCCCCCCAAAAGGCCCAGGCGATGGACACCAGCATCAAAACGGCCAGCAGGATGAAAAACACCCGTTCAGCCCGTCCCTTCAAACGCTTGGCCACTTCAAACCCCACGACGCCCCACAGGGGTTGCAAGACAAGCTGAACGCCCAAAATGATGACGGCCCCCACAGCAGTGGTCCAAAACGCGCTGCCCATGTCTGGCATCAAGCCAGAGAACACGAAGGTCACCAAGGCCCAAGCTTTGGGGTTCAAAGGATGCACGATCAAACCGGCTGCGAACCCCGGCGCTGCGGTTCCGGCGTCCCCCACCACCAAGGACATGCCAGCGATTTTCCATGCCAGATACAGCATGTATCCGGCCGAGGCGATCTTCATGGCCAAAAACACAGCCGGTGCCGCATCGGCCACCTGCAACAACCCCAGCCCGATGGGCCATATGATGGCTTGTTTGCCCAAGATCACGCCGAACACAAACGGCCAGACGGGGCGCAAGCCGAACCGCGCGGCGGCAGCCATGATGGCCATGTTTGCTGGACCGGGTGTACCCACGGTTGCCACACACAACATGAACATGGGGATTAACGCGGAAATCATGGGGCCAAGCCTGTTGCGGGCTTGGCCAAAGCTGCCAGGCATAGCATCGTGGGTCGTGTGCGTGCCATTTGGCACCTCTCAAAAACGAAAAAAGGGACCGGCGCATTCGCCGATCCCTTGGGAAATGATATGCCCTTTGGGTCCGGCTTATTCTGCAGCCTCGGCCGCCGGCAAAACCGAAATAAAGGTGCGGCCTTTCAGGCCTTTGTGGAATGTCACGTGGCCTTCGGATGTGGCAAAGATTGTGTGGTCTTTGCCCATGCCCACGCCTTCACCCGGCCACCACTTGGTGCCGCGCTGACGGGCAATGATGTTACCTGGGATGGCGTGTTGGCCCCCGAACAGTTTTACGCCCAAGCGACGTCCGGCAGAGTCACGACCGTTGCGGGATGAACCGCCTGCTTTTTTGTGTGCCATGGGAAATTACTCCTTTTCAGCGGCAAACGCGGCGGCTTGCTCGATCCAGTTGTCACGCTCGATGCGGCCTTTGAACGACAGACGGTCGTCCATGAACGCGATTTCAGCGGGGCCCCAAGCGGCGATTTGGTCAAAGTGGAATACACCGATTTCGTGCAATGTGCCTTCCAGTTTTGGCCCAACGCCAGAAATCCTTTTCAGATCATCTGGGCCGCCGTCACGCGCCGTTTTCAGCAAGTTGGCGGGTTCAACACCGGCCACATCATCAGCTGTCACTGCAGGCTCTGCCTTTGGCGCGGCGGCTTTCTTCGGTGCAGCTTCCTTCTTCGGGGCAGCTGCTTTCTTGGCGGGCTTTGCTGCGGCGGCGGCCATGATGGCGGCACCGGCAACAGACCCTGCACCGATTGCAGCTTTCACGCCGGACTTGTCAGCGCCTTTTTCCAAAATGTCCGTCACGCGCAGCAGCGTCAGTTGCTGGCGGTGGCCTTTGGTGCGCTTGGACGAATGCTTGCGCCGGCGCTTAACAAAGTTGATCACCTTGTCGCCTTTGATCTGGTCGATCACTTCGGCTTGCACGCCGGCACCGTCCACCAGGGGAGTCCCCACAGTGGCACCCACCATCAGCACTTCGTTGAATTGAACTGTTTCGCCAGCATCCGCTGCCAGCTTTTCGACGCGCAACACATCACCGGATTGAACCCGATATTGCTTGCCGCCGGTTTTCATAACCGCAAACATGTGCGTTTCCTTCATTTTTCCGCGCCCTTTGGCAGCTTTCGCTTTGTCGACCGTGGCATTTCATCCACGATCACCGGGGGCTGCGTGTCTGGGTCTCAGACAAAACATAAAAAGACCCGCGACGATTGCCGGGGCCATGGGCGGCATATCCCACCCATCCCCCGCAGTGTCAAGCGATCACAATTCCTGACTTGGGTGTAATTCCGCCATGCGGCTTGCCAAAACTTCATAGCGGTCCGCCATCAGTGTATATTGCACCGCATTCATCAGTTCATAGAGTTCGCGCATTTCATCTGTGGCCAGGGCTTCCGAATATTCACGCATCTCGATGTCCGAAAAATCGCGATAGGTGAAAGCGTTGGAGTTGATCATGTTTTGCAGCACTTCGCTGCGAATATCGTCGTCGTTTTGACCCAAGACCATGCGCAAGTCTTCTTCAGACATATCCGCTTCGATCAGGCCCGCGGCCATAGCGGCCAGTAAGAAGCGCACCTGCACTTCTCGGAACTGCGCGATCCCTGTGTCGATGGACCCAACCGCGTCGGACATATCCAAGAAATACTGCGGCTGCGGCGACCCGCGTTTCATCAAGTCCGCGGCCAAACGCGCGCCTTCTTCAGCTTTGCGGGCGTCGTCGGCCAAATGGCTGGCATTTTCCGCCGTCACCAAGCGCTGTCCCAGCGGGCTGGCATAGAATTCAACGGCATGGTTCAACACATCATCGGACAAGGTTTTTTCCAAGATGTTCAGGGCGTCAATTTTCAACTGTTTGGGTTCAAACACCTCGTCCGCAACTTTGATCCACGTCAGGCCGAAGTCAGCCGCGTCCAGGCCCACCATGGCGGGCGCGTTATGGGCCGACACCCGCAATCCTTCTAAGGCGACGTCAAATCCAGTGACCTCCATGAAGGCTTCCAATTTGGCCCGATCGGCAGACAAACCTGGCAAGGCCGTCGCCATCCAAACCAAAACCACCATTCCAAAGTTGCGCAAAATCAGCATCGCGTCGCCCTTCCTTCGCTGCGTGGGTGTAAGGTAATCCAACATCGCCGGAACCCAAGGGCAAATCACCCTTGCGTGTGGAAAGCGCCTTGGATAACACGCGCCCACCACCATGCGCGGAGAGGTGCCGGAGTGGTCGAACGGGACGGATTCGAAATCCGTTGTACCTGCAAGGGTACCCAGGGTTCGAATCCCTGTCTCTCTGCCACTTTCCCATGCTGTTAATCGTTGCGTTACACTGGTCCCGGCCCAATACGATATCGCTTGGTCCGGCGAAGCGCTTACATCTTTGTGGGAACCGATATCCCCATCAGATCCAATGCAAGTGTCAACTGGCGTTGTGCTGCGGCCAGGGTGGCCAAATGGCTTGCGGCGTCTTCGGCGGATACCCCTGCCGACAGGACACGGTTTTTCTGGTAAAATCCGTTGGCCGCTTCCGCGATGCGATAAGCATGGTTGGCCAGGTGACTGGGCTTGCGGGCCTTGATGGATTTGTCAATCGCTGCAGGAAACGCGTCCAAGGCCAAGGCCAAAGCCCGCCCGCCGTCGCCCACAGATGTGATCGTGCCGGGGGTTTTCCCGTCCTGGGCCGCAGCGTCCAACAGCGTTTGAATGCGCACGCAAGTGTACTGCAGATAAGGGCCGGTCTTGCCTTCAAATTGGGCAAACTGGTCGATGTCAAAGACATAGTTTTTTTCGCGGTCGTGGGACAATTCGCCGAATTTTATGGCGGCTTGGGCCACGGTCTGGGCCACGGCGGCCCGGTCCGTTTCAGGTATGGACCCTGCATCGTCCAGGCGCGCGCGCACGGCATCCACCATCATTGCGATCAAATCGGTCAGCCGCATGGTGCCGCCTTCGCGGGTCTTAAACGGCTTGCCGTCCGTGCCGTTGACAGTGCCAAAGGCGATGTGTTCCGCGCTGACAGTTCCCAAGTACCCTGCCCGTTCACAGGATTTGAACACCTGTTTGAAATGGGTCGATTGCCGGGCATCCACCACATAGAGGATCGTTTGCAACGCCGGGTCCTGGATGCGGTCTTGAATGGTGGCCACGTCGGTGGCCCCGTATCCATAGGCCCCGTTTGAATTGCGCAAGATCAGTGGTGGCAGTTTGCCGTCGTCAGACGTGCGGATGATCATCGCCCCGTCGTCCAGCTCGGCCACGCCTGTAGATTGCAGGTCTGCCACCATGGTATCGAGCGCAGACTGATACCGACTTTCGCCGTACCAATATTCGAACTGGACCCCCAACCAATCATAGTCGCGCTTCAGACTGGCCACCGACGCCGCCCGCATGCGTTCCCACAATGCGAAATAGTCGGCCTGCCCCGCTTGCAGTGCCATAGTGGCGGCACGGGCTTTTTCGCGGAAAGCATCGTCGGTTTTGGACAGACCACTGGCCTGGGGGTACCAAGCTTGCAGGTCTTCCATGGTGATTTCGCCGCCGTCCAACAGATGGGGGTGTTCAGCTTCGATAAAGGCGATCAACTGCCCCATCTGCAGGCCCCAGTCGCCCAGGTGCACATCCCCGTCGGCGTCGTGTCCGGCAAAGCGCAAAATGTCCTTCAGTGCTTGCCCGATAATGGCAGCGCGCAGGTGCCCCACGTGCATATCTTTGGCGACGTTGGGCCCGCCATAGTCCACCAAAATCTTCGAAGCCGTTGCAGCCGTGACCGCCAAAGATCTGGGATCGGCGGCAATTGTGGCGATGTGGTGGGCCAAGGCGCTGTCCCGCACCCGGAAGTTCAAGAACCCTGGCCTCGCCGCTTCGACAGTCACAATGGGATTGTCTGCCATGGCGGCGACGATTTTGTCCGCCACATCCATCGGGTTTTGCTTTTGCATCTTCCCGATGGGCAGCGCGCCATTGCACTGAAAGTCCGCCATATCCGGCCGGTCAGATTCGCGTACGGCGGCAAACTTCGTGTCAAACCCACAGGCAGCAAAGGCGTCCGCACAGGCAGCATTAATTTGATCAATAAGGGTCGTCATTCGTCTGGTTTCGCGTCCAAAGCGTTAATTCAAGCGGCTGATCACCACGGTCATCTCGGGCTTTTTGCCAATTTCTGACTGCGCGGTCTTGCGGGCAATGCGGCGCAGTTCATCTTCAAGTTTGTCATCATCGCGCAGGGTTTTGGCCCCTGCCCGCATCATGAACTGGTTCAGGTCTTCCTCCAACACCTCTACCAAGGCGGCTTTGCTGTCGCCGATTTCTGGCAGACCTTTGATTTCGACCCAGGGTTCGCCGATCGGTTCATCCCCTTCCAAGATCACGTTCACCATAATGTGGCCGTTCAATGCCATGCGGATACGGTCGCGCACAATACCGTCCAATGCACCGATCTGGACGCTGCCGTCCAAATATGTGCGCCCGGTTTCCACGTATTCGGCCACCTTGGGGGCGTTGCCGGACAAATCCACCATGGTGCCATTGACGGCCACGATGGATTGCAATCCGCCTGCTTCGGCCAGCTTCGCGTGTTCGCGCAAGTGGCGGTGTTCGCCGTGCATGGGCACCACCATCTGCGGCTTCACCACGTGGTGCATGGTTTGCAGATCGGGGCGGTTGGCGTGGCCAGACACATGGTACGCGCCCGAATTGTCGTCCACCACATCAACGCCCATTTCGGACAATTGATTGATAATGCGGATCACACCGCGTTCGTTGCCAGGGATGGTTTTCGATGAAAACAGGAACATATCCCCTTCTTTCAACTTCAACCCGCGGTACTTGCCTTGGGCCAGCTGGGCTGACGCCGCGCGCCGTTCGCCTTGGCTGCCCGTCACCAAAAGCATCAGGTTCCCGCGCGGCACATCCAACGCGTCTTCTGGGCTGATGGTGGGGGGGAAATCTGCCAAAACACCCGTTTCGACACCAGCTTCCACCATGCGGCGCATGGCCCGCCCCAACAAGCAGATCGACCGGCCCGCGGCCCGGCCTGCATCGGCCAAGGTTTTCAGGCGCGCCACGTTGGACGCAAAGGTCGTGGCCACCACCATCTGGTCGGCGCTTTGGATCAGTTCTTTGATATTGTCGCCCAAGGTGCTTTCAGACCGGCCCGGTTCGCGCGAAAACACGTTTGTGCTGTCGCACACCAGGGCCTTCACCCCGGGTTTGGAAATGTCGGCCCACAGGTCTGGATCCCATGCCTCGCCCACCAAGGGCTGTTCGTCCAATTTAAAGTCGCCGGTGTGCACCACGCGTCCCGTGGGCGTGTCGATCACCAGTCCGCTGCTTTCAGGAATGGAATGTGAAATCGGCACGAAGCCCACTTTGAAAGGTCCCGCCTTGACCGTTTTTGGCCATGGCGACGCGGTTTTGATGGCTTTGGGACCCACGCCGTATTCGTCCAATTTGCGCCGACCGATGTTGGCCGTGAACGCCCGGGCATATATTGGAACCCCCAGATCGGCATAGGTGTGGCCGATGGCCCCGATGTGATCTTCGTGGGCATGGGTGATGAACACCGCCTCGATCCGATCTTTGCGAGCCTTCAACCAGTCCAAGTCAGGGAAGATCAGATCGACCCCAGGGCTGCCGTCCATGTCTGGAAAGGCGACGCCGATATCCACCACAATCAGCCGCTCTTTGTCCGCTGGCCCATAGCCATAGACATAGCAGTTCATCCCCACCTCCCCGGCCCCGCCGAGGGGGAGGTACACTAGCCTGTTTTTGCTCATCCATTTTCCTTGTTGAATGCACTGATCACCGTCAGACCATGCATCGTCAAATCGTCTTCAATTGCGTCAAATAGGGTTTCTGTTTCGGCAAACAATGGGGCCAAGCCCCCGGTGCCGATCACCATCATGGGTCGGTCGCGTTCCGCTTTGATACGTGCGCAGCATTCTTTCACCAGCCCCACGTACCCCCAAAACACACCGCCTTGCATACACTGTACGGTGTTGGTGCCCACCACTTTCTGGGGTTTGGCGATATCCACATGGGGCAGCGCGGCGGCGGCCATGTGCAACGCTTCAAGCGACAGATTCACCCCAGGGGCAATCATCCCCCCGATATAGGCGCCGTCCTTGGCCACCACATCGAACGTCGTGGCCGTGCCGAAATCCACCACAATCAAATCCCCACCGTGGCGGTCAAAGGCCCCTGCGGCATTCACCAAACGGTCGGGCCCCACAATGGTGCCTTCATCCACGCGCGGCGTTTGCGGCAGCCGGCAATCTGGTTTGCCCACCACCATGGGGCGGCATCCAAAAAAGCGGTCGGCAAAGACCCGCAAATTGAACACCACGCGCGGCACGGTGGAACTGATGATAACGTCGGTGATGTCCGGCTTCAGGTCATAGTGTTTAAGAAGCGTCGAGAACCACGTGAAATAGGCATCCGCGGTTCGGGCATGGTGCGTCGACGTGCGCATGGTGCACAGAAATTTCGACCCATCCCAGATCGAAAAAACAGTGTTGGTGTTGCCGCAGTCGATGGCCAAAAGCATGGGCCGCCCGCCTTGTGTTCAAAAGATAACGTCGGCGGCGGGTATGGCCCTCTGACCCTTCGGCGTCAACAGCAGCAAATTTCCGGTGGCGTCGATGCCTTGGAACGTTCCGTCCAACGTCTGGGATCCCGCGTGCACTTTGATGGCTTGTCCCATCCGCGCGGCCTGGCCCATCCAGGCGTCCCGCACGGGCCCGAAGCCTTGGGTTGCCATGACCGTTTCCCATATTTGCAGATGCTTGGCCAAAACCGGCAAAAACTCTGACGCGCTTGGGAAAGACGGGGTGACATCCGCCAGTCCCACCGGCGCAAAAGCGGCATCCGGAACATCGCGGGGCGCGCGCCCCAAGTTGATGCCGATGCCGATCGCCAATTGGGTGACCCGGCCCCCACTGGAAGACGCTTCCAACAAAATGCCCGCCACTTTACCCCCCTGCAGCAGCACGTCATTTGGCCACTTTTGCGCCAACAGTGCAGCCGGGACATACCCTGCCAACGCGTCAAACAGCGCACAGGCAGCAACGAAAGACCGCAGGGCGGCGTCCTGAGGCGGGCAATTTGGGTTCAACACAACGGTGCCTGAAAAGGCGGCGTCGGTTGCAAGCCAAGATCGTCCCCGCCGACCGCGTGCGGCCGATTGGTGGCGGGCCATGATCCAGTGTTGCTGGCCCGGATCCACGGTCACACTGCTGGCCAAATCCATGGTGGACGTCACGTTGTCGTGCCAATCGACAGACACGCCCACGGGTGGACTTTGGGCCATCACCGCCTCAGTTGGTTGCGGCAAGGGCCGCAGCGCGCGCGTCCAGCAAGCCAGCGACGGTGGTGTCGGTGAATTCAAGTAACGCCCCTGGCGCAAGGCCAAGACCGATGATCCCCAAGGCCAAAAGCGAAAGCACCAGCGCTTCACGTGGTGTCACGTCGGACAAGCCTTTCAAGCTGGCACGCATCAATTCGCCCAACATCGCGCGGCGGTACATCCCCCACCCGACAGCGGCCAAAACTGGGACACCGATACAAGCCACCAACACAGCGGCCGGCGCAGCCCCAAAGGCCCCCAAGACCACCAGGAACACGCCCGCGAAGGAACCCGTGCCCGGCACGATCATCAAGCCCAAGACGAAGACCGCCATCAGACCCGCGAAATGCGGCATGCGTTGGATCAGACCGCCCAGGTTGGTCAGCGACGCATCGGCACCTCGGTCGGTGATGATTTGAACCGCAACCGCCAGCCCGCCGAAGACCACACCCCCGGCCAGCAACAGCAGGATCGCCCCATCCAAGCCCTGCTGCGTGGCCGACAAAATGCCCATCAGCACCAAACCCATGTGCGCGGTGAACCCGTACGCCAGAATGCGGCGCAAGTCCGTTTGCACCAATGCCACCAGGGCGGCCCAGACCGTGCCGACAGCCGCCAGCCACAGCCAGATAGGTTGCATGGCTTGGCCCGCCACAGGAAACACTGGCAAACCCAACCTGATCAACGCATAGGCCCCCAATTTCGCAACCAGGGCCACCGCAACAAAGGCCGCAACGGGCGGCGCTTGGTGCAACGCTTGTGGCAACCATGCGTGGTACGGCCAGGCGGCCGTCCATACCGCCGCCCCCACCAAAAGCCCGATCAGCATCACGCCCTGCATGCCGCCTGGAATGGCGAATCCCAGGACAGACACCGGGGCCGTAGAAAAATTGTGGATTACCAAATCAGCAATGTCGGCACCGGGCCCCGTGCGCGCCATGGCCACCATGGCAGCCCCCAGAACTGCCCCACCCAGGGCCGTGTAAAGCGCCAGTTTCGTGGCCGCAGCCGCGCTGGCGTCACGCCCCCAAACACCGATCACAAGGACCAAAAGCACAGCGCTGCCCAGGGCCAACACGAAAAAAAGCGCCAGGTCCAAAGCCGCCAATGCCCCAAGAACAGTGGTTTGAAGCGTCAGCAAGCCAATCATCAATTCCTTGACCCGATGGGTCATGGTCCATGTCGACAGAATGACCACGGGCATGATCAACACCGTGGCCAACACCAAAACCGCGCTAATCCCGTCGACCCCAACTTTGTAGCTAAGCCCAAAATACCAGGCGTGATGTTCGACAAACTGAAAGCCAGGATCGCCACGGTCGAATTCTGCCAACAAAAACAGCGCCACAAAAAGCGTGGCCAAAGTTCCGTACAGCCCGAGATACCTGGCGTTTTTCATTGCCGCAGCATCGCTGCCTTTCAACAAGAACCCCATGATCAAGGCGGCCAACAAGGGGGTGAAAATGATGATTGTCAGCAAATTGTCCATCAGCTGACCCCCATGCCTGTGATCCAAATCACAAGCCCCATGATTCCCAACACGACGGCCATTACAAAGGTGAAGTGTGCCCCTGGGCGACCCTGAAACGCTTTGGCCAGAAGCCCGGCCATGGCCTGTGCCACGCCGTCAAAAACCCAATCATCACCCCATCGCCCCAAGGTGCGGCCAAACCACTGCGCCGGTATGCCCACAAGCCTGTCCCATACACGATCAAGGCCGCCAGCCTGTGAAAAATACCGCCGGACCGGGGATGTCGAAGATCTGCGACCAAGGTCCATGCGCGGCACCCACCCGAAGGCCAGTAACAGTCCCAGAAGCCCTGCACCCCAGACCGCCAAAGAAGCGGTGGCAGGCACGGCGCGGGCATTTTGCAATACCGCGCCGCCTTTCGTCCAAACCAGACCGGCCTGTTGCGCTGGTACTGGGGTTGGCAAATTGTCCTTATCCTTGGCGACCGCCTCTTTTGGCGCCAGCGCCACTTCGGTTTGTCCAAACCAGACCGAAACCTGCTGCGGTTGGTGATAGAATGAACCCTGCCAAAACACCCCGCCGATCACGCAAACTACGGCCAATACGCCCAGTGGCGCAAGCATGGCACCAGCACTTTCGGTGGCTGACTTATGCGCCTCTTTCGGGCCGCGGGCGGGGCCCATAAAACACAAGATTACCACGCGCGTTACGGCGCAGGCCAGCACCAGTGATCCAACACCCAGGGCGGCCAGAACCCAGGGTGGGCCAGCGCTTGCCGCCACCTCTGCCAACGCGGTACGGGGCGCAAAACCCGCAAACCCGACCGTCAGCCCAGGCAGTCCGATCCCTGCCGTTGACAACGCGCCAGCCACCATGGCCCAAAACGTAACAGGCATCTTTGCGCGCAACCCACCGAAAGCGCCCAAGTCCGATGCGCCGCCCATGGCCCGCACAACCGATCCTGCCCCCAAAATCAACACCGATTGGTGGGCCGCAAAGATCACCGCTTGCCACAACGCCACGGTGGGCGCACCCAGACCCACCGCTGCGAAAATCAATCCCAATTGTGCGACGCCGATACAGGCCAAGGCCTGTCTGATGTCGGTTTGCACAAGGGCGCACAGCCCGCCGAACAGGGCCGTGGCGATACCAAATACCATCAGCCAAACCATCACATTTGGGGCGAATTCAAGAACCGGAAAAAATCGCAACAGCACAAACAGGCTGGCCATAGGCAAGATTGTCGATTGAACCAGCGCCATGGCGGGTGACGGGGTATCAACGCCTGCCAACAGCCACGATTGGAATGGGAACTGTGCGGCTGAAAGCAGCGCAGCGGCCACCAAAAGCGCCGCCACGATATTTGTCGTGGGCCAGGCCGCGCCAAACAGCGCAACCGTGTTGGCCCCCGGCGAAAGAACAGCGATGTCGTCAAAACGCAGGGCGTCGAATTGAAGGAATAAAATCGCAGCGGCCAAGCCCATCATCATGCCCGCCAGCGCGAATACCACAGCGGCCCCGGTGGCCGCCTTGGTGGCGTTTGTGGTGCGATCCCGGAACCCCATCATAAGCATCACCCCCAAGGTAACGCCGCCCCATCCCGCCAAAAGCTGGGCCAGGTTGTGAGACATTACCAAGATCAGGCCCGCAAAACACAGCCAAAGCAACGCCGCAAAAAACCGTGGGCGATAGACCGTATCGGGGTCAAAGTGATCTTCGCACCGCAGGCCACGATGGCTGTACACCGCCACCAAAGCAGTGACCGACGTGATGGTCACGGCGCACAGCATGCTGACGCGGTCCACGCGCACCGCCCAGTCCAAGCCGATACTTCCACTGACCAACCAACTGCCCAAAACTGCAACATCAACCGGGCCGGACACATTCAAGAACACTGACCAGGCCAAAAGCGCGCTGATCAGACTGGCACAGGTCGCGGTCCAAATGGCTAAGCCTTCGCCGATCCAGCGCCAAACTAGGCCGCAGATCGCAGCGCCCAAAAGGGGCAGAAAAACCATGATTACTGCAAGGGACATGAAAAATTCCCGCTCCGGTGCCGTTGGGGCAGATGTCCAATTCCACTGATTTGCATCGACCTGCAGCCTTCGATTGCGCGACCCGTGACAGGCAACATAGCCGCCCACCCCCAGATGGCTAGCGCCAATCGGACCCATTTGCGAGGGGGGATCGTTCACAATTCATGATATTGTCGGGCGCAGCGGCGATGCCAGTGGCCGTGCGTTCAAACCGTCGGGATGCCGCGGGCCGCACAGGATTCGACGATGATGTCCGCTTCGATCGTGCGCAATCCGCGTGGGATCGTGGCCGAGATAGTATAAATAGCGTCACCGACCCACAGATTTCCGTTGCGGGTTACCGTCGTGCGAACATGACGTGCAAACGCATAGCCGCGCACCAACGTGTACTGCGCCGCGACGCATTCGGCATAGTCGATCAAGTTTTGCCGCGTCAGGCCGCCTTCCATGCGGACTTTGAAGTTCACCAAATCCCCGTCCAAAAGCCGCGTTTCCGACCCGATATAGCGCCCGAATGCGGGGGCTTGCGGTGCTGTGTCTGTCGACGGCACAACGCATCCCGACAGCAAGAACAGACCAACCCAAAGCGCGCGCATCACCGGGGCCCCTTTATTCAGCGCCGTTGGGCGCAGATAAATTCGAACCGCACCCCCAGGCCGTCACGCACCCCTTCCGCGAAGGACGTGGTTTGCCCCCCGACACAGGCCTTGGCGACGGCAAATTGACTGGCGGCTTGAATTTGCCCGTCTGGCATTGGCTGACCGTCTTTGCGGAAGACAGTCACGAACCATTGGGTCAAACGGGCTTGGGGCGGGCTTTGAAGCGGGCGCTTGATGGCCGTCGCCTGAAAGGGCGAGGTTTGGGCAACAACCGCGCCAGGGCCAAAGAACCAAGCGGCCAGAACCGCAGCACAGATGAAAGACAACTTTTGCGGACGATGAAACTGCATATCAGGTGCTCCGAACCGTTTAGGCCATGGTTATGTCGGTGACGGAAACGGCACAAGGCACAGTGCGTGACACAGTGAAATATTTTGGGTGTGGGACGGTTATTTGTCCCGCTTGCGCCACAGGCCCCAGGCCACCACAACGGACCACGCCATGGCCGCCAAGGCGCAAAGATAGATCAGCATTTCAAACCGCTGCGCCAGCCCCAGCCCCGCTACAATCACAGGGGCAAATATCGTTGCCAAGCCAGCGACTGCAATGGTGATGGCCACAATCTGGCCCGTGCGTTGCACGCGTTTGTCTTGATCTGATGGGGGCATGGTCTTTCCAAAACGAAAACACGGCCCGCGGGGCGGACCGTGCAAAAAATTCGCAGCGCTGGTTTAGTAGACGCCGCCTTTGTCCACTTTCTTGGAAAATTCAGTGGTGCCGCCTTTGGCCAATATCTTGGCTTGTTTGACCCATTCGTCCCGGCTGACCCGGCCACGGAATCCTTCAAGGTTGGCATCAACCCATGCCACTTCATCCTTGGTCCAAGATGCAACTTGGTCGAAGTGATAAAAGCCCAGTTTGTTGCACAGCTTTTCCATTTTAGGGCCAACGCCTTTGATCATTTTCAGATCGTCGGCCTTGCCGCCGCGGGCCGCTTTCAAAGTGGCCGGCTTTTTGCCTTCATCGGCCCCTTCAATGACGCCATCGCCATCGTAATCAACGTTGCCACCATCTTTGGCTTTCGATGCAGCTTTCGCTTTGGGCTTGGCTGCATCAGCTTTCTTGTCGGCAGCAGCCTTTTTGGCAGCAGCGGCTTTCTTGGCGGCAGCAGCTTCAGCAGCTTTTTTGTCCGCCGCAGCCTTGGCAGCAGCAGCTTTTGCGTCAGCAGCGGCCTTGGCCGACGCATCTGCGTTTGCAGCACGCGCGGTCGCAGCGCCAGCGGCCCCGGCAGCAATCGCCCCACCAGCAACGGCAACCCCTGCCCCGCCAGCGGCAGATCCGGCTTCATCGGTCATGGCGTTGGGCAGCGGGCGGCAGAAAATCCACAGCAGCAGTGCAGCCAAAACAGCAGCCAAAACGATGGCTACAAAAATTGATCCCGGCCATCCCAGGCCCGAAAGCACAATCATCAAAAGTGCAGCCACAAGTCCCACACCCGCGGCCAAAAGCAGCGAGCCATAGACGCAGCTGCTGGATTGTTGTCCATCATGTTTCATGGTGACATCCCCTGTTCAGTGTTCAGCGCATATTTTTACGCTTTGTGCACGGATATCATGGGGAAAACAACGCGTCTTGCCCCCCAACACAACTTATTGGGGGGTGCGGCGCATTTGCCGCGTTGCTGTATATTGGGGCCGCAATCTGCGACGTTTATGCTATTTCGCGCAGGGACCGGTCGTCAGGATGAACCCGCCGTTGGGGGCTTCTTGCATGCGTCCTTCTTCCCAGTACGCCACCACCAAGTCCCCCAATTGATCGGGGGTCAGGCCGGTCATGGCTTCCACCCGAAGGGCCACTTCGTCAGAATCGACCTTGCATCCCACCGCCGCAATGGCTGTGTCGAATTTTTGTCGATCAGCTGTACCTGACGGGGCCGTGGCGCAGGCCGACAGGGCAAGCACAATTCCAACTAACCCTGATTGGAACGAAACTTTGAAAAGCGGTACCATCGAAAATCCCTTGTCGCGTTACACGACCCTGAAGGCAATCCGCCCAGAACCCAAGAAGAATCTGCCCGCTGGCCAAAAAGAAGCCCAAGGCAACGACCATGGGCTTCGTGGCATCACACAAGCGTGGTGCGCATAGAATGTGAACGGGTCAAGGTTTTGCCGGGGCCTTTTCCTTGCGGGGCACCGTGGTGGGGGCTTCGCGCAGGCCCACCAATGCGAACCATTCGCGGCACAGCGACTTTTCCTGGAACCAGGTGCATTTGGCATCTTTATGTTCGCCGAACTCTTCAATCGTCATCAACGGTCCACCGCTTTTCAAAATCACTACGCTGCCGGGTTGCATGGCCATGGAGGTCCCCTTTGTGTCACATATGGTTCCAATACCGCGTTAATGCCGTGATCGTTACGTTTTCGTCAACGGTAAGCTGCGGTTTCAGTCCGAATGGGTGGATTTTAGCGGGTTTCCGCCTCTGCCCCCCTTGGCACCACGTCCAAAAGCACAGCCTGGGCTTGCACTTGCTGGCCCGCAGTCACGTGCAAGGCTTCCACAGTACAGTCTTGGGCGGCTTTCAGCACGTGTTGCATCTTCATGGCTTCCAGCGTCACCAATGGCCCACCCGCCAGAACCGTGTCCCCAGACTTCACATGAACCGCTTGCACCAGTCCCGGCATCGGCGCGATAACCGTGCGATCTTGACTGACGGCTGCCCTGCGGTCCAACGGATCGGGCACTGTGAAAGTGAACGCATCACCTGCAAAAACTGTGATCGTGTCGCCGTGGCGCAGGGCAGTGATTTGCGGCGCATTGGGCACTTGCCAACCGTCTTGCGTCCGGCGCAACACAACAGAAGTGCCTGAAATTTCCACCCCCATATCGTTGTCCGAAACAGCAATCCGCGCGGCATGAACGATGTCGCCATGGCATACGGAAACAGTGGGGCGCAGCGGCTGACCGATGGCAAAGCCTGGTGCAAGGGGCAGCGGCGGAACGGCTGCGGCAAGGGCCATGGCAAGCACATCGGGGCTTGGATCCTTCGGGGCCACAAGGTTGTCCAAGTGGCTGTCGATGAACTGGGTGTCATGGGTGCCTGCGGCAAAGATCGGGTCGTCCAATAAGGCGCGCAAAAAGTTGCAATTGGTGGTCAACCCCGCCACCCGCATCTGACCCAATCCATCACGCAGGGCGATGCGGGCGCGTTCCCGGTCTGGGCCGTGGGCGATTACCTTGGCGATCATAGGGTCATAGTATGGGCTTATGGCGTCGCCAGCCCGCACGGCCGAATCAAACCGCAAAGCCTGCGGCGCATCAAATGCAGTCAGTGTTCCGGTGGCGGGCAAAAACCCAGCGGCGGGATCTTCCGCATAAAGACGCGCTTCCATGGCATGACCTTGTGGCTGCAACGCATCTTGGGTTTTGGGCAGACCCGCACCCGACGCCACGCGCAGCTGCCATTCCACAAGATCGACGCCCAAAATCGCTTCCGTGACCGGGTGTTCCACTTGAAGCCGGGTGTTCATTTCCATGAAGAAGAATTTGTCTGCCGTCAGGGGGCCGGTTCCATCGACGATGAATTCCACCGTCCCTGCCCCTTTGTACCCTACCGCTTGGGCCGCCTGCACCGCCATGGCCCCCACTTGGGCACGCACCTGGTCTGAAAGTCCCGGGGCTGGGGCTTCTTCGATGACTTTTTGGTGGCGGCGCTGCAGGGAACATTCGCGTTCCAACAGATGCACCGTTTCAACACCGTCACTGAAGACCTGAAATTCGATGTGGCGCGGCTGCGTGATGAATTTTTCCAACAGTACATCGCCATTGCCAAACGCCCCCAGCCCTTCGGCTTGGGCTGCGGCCAAGGCGGTTGGGAAGTCCGCCGATCGGTCCACCTTGCGCATGCCTTTGCCGCCGCCGCCCGCGACGGCCTTAATCAACAACGGAAAACCGATGTTTTCGGCCTGCTTGGCCAGGTGGGCCGCGGACTGGTCCGCGCCTTGATATCCTGGCACCACCGGCACACCAGCCTGGGCCATCAGATCCTTTGCCGCATCTTTGAGGCCCATTGCCCGGATCGCATCAGGGGGGGGGCCGACCCAAACAAGGCCCGCATCCATCACCGCCTGGGCAAAATCTGGATCTTCAGACAAAAAGCCATACCCGGGGTGAATGGCCTGCGCCCCCGTGTCCACCGCTGCAGCGATGATCTTGGCCCCCTGCAAGTAAGTCTCTGCCGGGGTTGTGCCGGGCAGATGCACCACCGTGTCGCAGGATTGGGCATGCAGCGCGCCCATATCGATGTCAGAGGCGACACCGATCGTGCGCACCCCAAGTCTGCGGGCCGTTCGCGCGATGCGGGCGGCGATTTCGCCGCGATTGGCAATGAGAAGGCTTTCGATCATGGCGGCTACATCCGGAACACGCCAAAGCGGGTGTCTTCGATGGGGGCATTCAATGCCGCGCGCAAGGACAGGGCCAACACCTTGCGGCTGTCGCGCGGATCGATGATGCCGTCGTCCCACAGACGCGCGCTGGCATAAAGCGGGTGCGATTGTTCTTCGAACATGTCTTCGGTGGGTTTTTTGAACGCGGCTTCTTCTTTTTCCGACCAGGCCTTGCCCGCGCGGTCCATGGCGTCACGTTTCACTGTGGCCAGCACGTTGGCTGCCTGCTTGCCCCCCATCACGGCGGTGCGCGAGGTGGGCCACGTCCACAAAAAGCGCGGCTGATAAGCGCGCCCTGCCATCCCATAGTTTCCAGCCCCGTAACTGCCCCCGATAATCATCGTGATCTTGGGGACTGACGTGCAGGCAACGGCCGTCACCATCTTGGCACCGTGACGTGCGATCCCTTCGTTTTCGTATTTCTGGCCCACCATAAACCCGGTGATGTTTTGCAAGAAAATCAACGGCGTCTTGCGCTGACTGCACAGTTCCACAAAATGCGCAGCTTTCTGGGCGGCTTCAGAAAACAGCACGCCGTTGTTGGCCACAAATCCCACCGGCATGCCTTCGATATGGGCGAAACCCGTAACGATGGTGTCCCCAAAGCGTGCCTTGAATTCATCGAAGCGACTGGCGTCCACAATGCGTGCGATTACCTCGCGCACATCGAAGGCTTGGGTCAGATCCGATGGGACAACGTCAAACAAATCATCCATGGACTTGACCGGTGCAGCCCCCGTGCAATCCCCGGAAGACACCGGGGCCGCCCCCAGATGGCGAACTGCTTCGCGCGCCAGGGCCAGGGCATGGGCATCGTCTTCAGCAAGATAGTCGGCCACGCCCGACAGGCGCGTATGCACATCGCCGCCGCCCAAGTCTTCTGCCGTTACGACTTCGCCCGTTGCGGCTTTCACCAAAGGGGGGCCTGCCAAAAAGATGGTTCCCTGATCTTTTACGATGATAGACACATCCGCCATCGCTGGGACGTAAGCCCCGCCAGCCGTGCACGACCCCATGACCACAGCGATCTGGGCGATGCCTTTGGCAGACATGCGGGCCTGGTTGTAAAAGATGCGCCCGAAATGATCGCGGTCTGGGAACACCTCGTCCTGGTTGGGCAAGTTGGCCCCGCCGCTGTCCACCAGGCTGATGACCGGCAAATGGCAGTCTTCCGCGATTTCTTGGGCGCGCAGGTGCTTCTTCACGGTCATGGGGTAATATGTCCCCCCCTTCACCGTGGCGTCGTTGCAAATGACCATGACTTCGCGCCCGTGCACCAGACCGACGCCCGCCACAACGCCTGCGCAAGGTGCTGCCCCATCGTACATGCCGTGGGCCGCCGTCGCCCCCACTTCCAAAAACCATGATCCCGGGTCCAACAACCCCGCCACCCGGTCGCGCGGCAGCAGCTTGCCGCGATCCATGTGGCGTTGGCGGGCTTTGTCGCCGCCGCCCAGGGCCGCAGCGTCCACCGCCGTGCGCCATTCTTTCAGCGCAGCTTCATGTCCCGGGCGCGCGGTCACCCGTCGTCCTTGAACACGCAGAACTGCGCTGTGGATCGGCCTTCGCGGCACGCGACAAGCTCCGATGTGGCACTGACGACTTCGGCGATTTCGCAACCGTGCAAAGCCACAGGCGACCCACCCCGGGCCAAGCTGCTTTCTTGGCACTTCTGGTCAGAATATCGCGCCCAGCCATTGATGATGTTGGTCAGTTCGATGTTGCCTGCGGGCGTTAGGACATCGGCCAAGGCAGCCTGTTCCACCCGCAACGCTTCGCGCCAAGCATCGCGTTCTTCCACCATACAGGCGGTGTGCGCGTCCGAGCCGACCTTGTCTGCTTCACAGGGCTTGAACATCATCCCCACGCATTGGGTCCATTCCGCCCCGTCCCCCACAAGTTCCAAGCAGGCCAAAACCAGCGATTTGTCTTCGTTGATGTGCCCGTCTGCGAAAGCAAACCCCGGGGCCAGCGCCAGGGCAGCCGCCAAAACGCGTGTCATCATGTCATCATTCCCATCAATTCACGGCCCACCAACATCCGCCGAATTTCCGAGGTGCCTGCGCCGATTTCCATCAGCTTAGCATCGCGGAAGAACCGCGCGACAGGGGCGTCGTTCAAAAATCCGGCACCGCCCATGGCTTGCACGGCTTGGTGGGCCTGAACCATGGCTTGTTCGCTGGAATAAAGACAGCAGGCCGCAGCATCTTGGCGGGTGACTTCGCCCCGATCACAGGCTTTGGCCACCTCGTATACATAGGCGCGGGCAGAATTCATCGCCGTGTACATGTCCGCGATCTTGCCTTGCATCAGTTGGAAATTGCCGATGGGTTGCCCAAATTGCTTGCGGCTGGCCAAGTACGGCATGATTTCGTCCAAGCAGGCCGCCATGATCCCAAGGCCAATGCCCGCCAGCACCACGCGTTCGAAATCCAGCCCAGACATCAGAACGTTCACGCCTTTGCCTTCTTCGCCCAGGACATTTTCGAATGGGACTTCGACATCTTCAAAAATCAATTCTGCCGTATTCGAACCGCGCATGCCCAGTTTATCAAAATGCGGCGACGTGGAAAAACCCGCCATGGATTTTTCGATCAAAAACGCGGTGATCCCTTTGGACCCCGCGTCCTTGTCGGTCTTGGCATAGACCACCAAAGTGTCCGCATCTGGGCCGTTGGTGATCCAGTATTTGTTACCGTTCAGTCGGTAATGATCGTTGCGCTTTTCTGCCGTCAAAGACATGGACACCACGTCTGACCCTGCGCCGGCCTCGCTCATGGCCAGGGCGCCGACGTGGTCGCCTGACACCAAACCCGGCAGGTATGTTGCCCGCTGTTCATCGCTGCCGTTCAAAGCGATTTGGTTCACGCACAAGTTCGAATGCGCCCCATAAGACAAGCTGACAGAAGCTGACGCGCGGGCGATTTCTTCCACCACCACGGTGTGGGCCAAATACCCCAACCCGGCCCCGCCAAAGTCTTCCGGCACAGTGACGCCAAGAAACCCCATGTCGCCCAACTGCTTCCACAGTGCGGGTGGAAATGCGTTGTCTGCATCAATTTGCGCGGCCTGGGGTTTGATTACATCTTGGGCGAACCGATGGGCTGCATCCTGCAGGGCCAAGATATCTTCGCCCAAATCGAATTTCATGGATCCCAAGAACATGGCAGCCCCGTTTATTGAACACTTGTTCATTTAATCGGGACACGTCCGCTGTGTCGAGTCTTTTGTTTAGGTCTTTGCGTCCCGCTGAAATACCCAATCGTGGTCAGGATCATTTCGGAACCGCCACTTGCGAAGGGGCCCCGCCATAACGTTCAGATAGTACAGATCGTGACCATAAAGCGCGCCGCACGGGTGATACCCTTCCGGTACCAACACAAGATCGCGGTCTTCTATCGTCATGGTTTCATCCAAAGACCGGTCGTCATTGTACACCCGCTGAACCCCAAAACCCGTGGGCGGATTGATGCGGTGGTAATACGTTTCTTCAAGATAAGTTTCGTCCGGGAAGGCATCCGTGTCGTGCTTGTGGCTGGGGTAAGACGACCAATTGCCGTTTGGGGTCCACACCTCCACCACCAGCAAACTGTCGGCGCAATCATTGTCTTCCATCATGAACGCATTGACGTATCGGGTGTTCGCGCCGGTGCCGCGCGCTTCCATCGGACCTGCTGTGGGGGTGATCTTGCGCGCCTGATGTCCGCCCTGCCCCGGTGCTGTGCAGATGCCGATTTCCAAATCGGTGGTGGCTGTCAGCGTCCAGGTGGACCCGTTGGGCACATACAGCGCATGGGCCTTTTCGCGTGCATGGATGTCCATCCGCGCACCCAGTTCGCCCATATCTTGCCCGTCCACCGAAGCCGTCATCTTGCCCGTGATGATGACGATGCAATGTTCCAAATCGCCCGTATCTTGGGAAAGTGTTTGCCCTGCGGCCAAGACGTGCACATGAAACCCAACATACCCCCAATTCGGGCAGTCTTTTTTCGCCGATGCGGCGGACACAGAATGCAGGCACCCGTGGGTGCCCGCAGGTTTTTTCAACAGATGGCTTGCCACGCGGGGATCCTTATCCCGTGACCGTGGCCAGCTCTGCCGCCAGGTCGCCAAGCTCTGCGCCGCCAGCCATCAAGCGGCGGATGTCATCGCCTTCCAACTCTTTCTTGGTGCCTTTGCCGATCACTTCGCCCAAAGACAGGAACGTGAACCGGTCGGCCACCAACTTCGAATGGATTTCGTTGTGCGTGATAAAGATGATCGCGATGTCGCCGCGTTTGCGCACCTTCATCATCGTTTTGAGCACACCCATCTGCTGTTTCTGACCCAGGGCCGACGTGGGTTCGTCCAGGATCAAAACCTTGGCCCCGAAGTAGATCGCGCGTGCGATGGCCAGCGTCTGACGTTGGCCGCCAGACATGGTGCCCACGGCTTGTGTCGGATCGCTGAAATTGATGCCGATCTTGTTCATCTCATCATGGGCGATCTTGTTCATCTCATCCATTCGAAGATTGCCGAACATGCCTTTCAACTCGCGCCCCATGAAGAAGTTGCGGGTCACAGACATCAGCTGGTTCAGCGCCAGATCCTGGTACACCGTCCCAATCCCCGCCTGCGCTGCATCGCGCGGGCTGCGGAAATTGACCGGTTTGCCTTCGACATAGATTTGCCCACCTGTGGGGTTATGCACCCCGGACAAAACCTTGATCAAGGTGGACTTCCCGGCCCCGTTGTCCCCCAGCAAAGCATGCACTTCACCAGGGTAGACTTCCAGGTCAACACCGTTCAGCGCCGTGAAGGGTCCGAACTTTTTGACCAGCTTTTCAATGCGAATAAGTGGGTCCGCCATGATCAAATCCCCCCTGTGATGCGTTTGCGGATGCGTTCGTTGGCGAACACAGCGGCCAAAAGAACAGTGCCCACGAAGACACGGAACCAGGCGCCGTCGATCCACGGAATAAAGAACACCGCGTTGGCCACCAGGCCAAAGGTAATCGCCCCAAAGATCACGCCCAGGATGGACCCGAACCCGCCCGTCATAAGGATGCCGCCCACAACCGCAATCGCGATCGCCTCAAGCTCCTTGAACATGCCCTTGGCCGCGTCTGAGGAGTTGGTGTCAAGCACCTGACACGTTGCAAAGATCGTTGCGCAGAAGGCAGAGAACATGAACAAGCCGACCTTCACGCGGTTCACCGGAACCCCGTTCGCACGGGCGGCGTCTTTGTTATCACCCGTGGCGTAAATCCAGTTGCCCAATTGGGTCTTGGACAGAACGTACCAGGCGACACCGGCAATGACCAAGAACCACAACAAACGTGCGTCAAATCCTGTGACCCACTGTTCCATCTTCCGGTTGATGTTGAAAAAGCCGAGGTAGTTGATCAATTCAATTTTGGCTTCCCGGGACATGTCCCCGGTGAATTCCACGCCAGCGGTGACCTTGGTGCCGATCCAGTACCAAGCGTCATAGAACCAACCAAACACTTCACCACCCATTTGTTCGGCGAACCAGCTTTCTTTCTTGAAATCAGGCAGGCCGGACACGTTGGTGTTTTGGTTGATCAGGCGGAAACAGACTTCGGTCAAACCACGCAGGAAAAACCAGAACGCCAGCGTTACGATGAAGCTCGACAAGCCAGAACGTACAACAATCGTTCCGATCAGCCAGCCGAAGCCCAAGGTCATCGCAAGGGTCACCACAAATGCAATGAAGGGCGTCACTTCATATACGCCGAAGGGTGTCCAAAGCCCCCATTTCAACATGATGGCAATACACATCCCCGCAAAGGCGATCATTGGCCCGATCGACAAGTCAAATTCACCTGCAATCATCAGAAGGGCCGCCCCTACTGCGATAATGCCAAGCTGTGAAATAATTGCGATGTTGTTCTTAAGGCCAAGCGCGTTGAAAGCTTTGCCTTCCGAGGCGATGCCCAGTGCGACGATGATAATCACCATCACGATAAAGGCGCCAATCTCTGGCCGGCGCACCATGCGCTGCAGCCACGTTTCTTGTGTTAGCCGATCAGCTTCGCTGCGATCTGACATATCATCCCCAAATTTTATCTGTTCTGAAGGAAACAGGCGGGACAAAGCCCGCCTGTTTTTAGCGTTTGCTGTTCAGCAAAACGATTAGCGGTTCACGCCAGCTTGGCTTGCAACGCTGTCTGCATTGGACGCATCAACGAAGCCTGGGCCAGATGGGATGTTTGCACCTGGCAGCATGCCAGCGTTTGTGTTGTACAGGTGCAGAACGATCACAGGCATGTAACCTTGCAGACGCTGCTGCTGGTCAATGGTGAAAGATGCGTCACCGGCTTTGATCATGTCCATAACTTCAGGGGACAAATCAAAACATGCCAGGTGTACATCGGCGCCAACGTCTTTGATCGCTTTGTTTGCAGCGGCACATACGTGTGGGCCAACAGCCAGAACGCCATCGATGGATGGGTCAGCGGACAGCGCAGCAGCGGTCCGTGTTTCGATCTGCGTCACGTCGTTGGACACGTCGATCATGTTCAGATCGCCGCCCAGACCAGCGAAGTACCCTTCGCAACGGTCAACCAACGCGGTGTTGAACGCTTCTTGGTTCAGACACAGGCCGTTTGTCACACCTTCGGATTTCGCGCGTGCACCGGCTTTTTCACCGGCCAAACGCTCTGGCTGACCAACGTGCATCAGGGCACCAACAGCAGCGGACGATTCCAGGCCAGAGTTCATGGTGATCACAGGAACACCGGAATCCACAGCGGCTTGGATCGCACCACCCAACGCGTCAGCGTCTGGCAATGAAACGATGATACCATCTGGCTGCGAAGCTGCCGCAGCTTCGATCAGTTTGGCCATGCCAGCCATGTCGCCTGATGGGTCGAAGTTGTATTCGAATTCTGCACCGATGGCAGCAGCAGCGTCACGGCCGCCTTTTTCAACAACTGGCCAGAATGGATCTGTACCTTGTGTGTGTGTGATCATGACATAGCGTTCTGCAAAAGCTGCAGACGCAGAAATGGCAACGGCGGCTGCCGTCAGCATAAGTTTTTTCATAACGTTCCTCCCAACGTATTTGTTTTTGGCTGTGGCGGCACTTGGCGCGCCTTTCCCCACAGCGCTCTCAATTTGCAGCATGTAAACCGCGCTATGGCAACAAAAAATATCGGGAATTTGCACGTTTGGCGGGAAATTTCAGGCTGCGGGGGTTATCGCTAACAGTCTTGGCGCTATTTGGTCTGGTGAAGCTGACACCAAGCTGACAATGACCCCCAACAAACCTGGTCAGCGGACAAAAAAAATGCCGAGACGAATCTCGGCATTTCAAATCTTGGACAACGTTATGTTGCCGCAGTTAAGAGGCCACGGCCGTCATAAACCGATCACGTATCACGACGGGGTCCATGGTGATCACCGGCATTTTTGCGTTTCCGCTGTCGCATTTTACGATCATCACAGTTCCCACCTGGGCGTCGATGGCCTGTTGCAGCGCGGCCCCGGTGTCTTTGTCCATGACTTCCACCACGTTGTCGCACCCTGCAGCCCGGGCCATCCCCGCCAAATCTGTTTTCAGACCCGTGTATGTGGGCTGGTCGCCGGTGGACCCGTAGGACCCATTGTCGATGATCATCAAAATATAGTTCTTGGGGATGTTGTTGCCGATGGTGGGCAAAGTCCCCAAGTTGGTCAAAACCGACCCATCCCCGTCGATAGAGATCACGGTTTTATCCTGGGCCAAGGCCAATCCCAACCCGATGGACGACGCAAGCCCCATGGTGCCCAACATGTAAAAGTTGGTGGGTTGGTCATCAATGGCGTGCAGTTCTTGGCTTGGGATACCGATGTTGCACACAACCAGTTGGTCACGCAGGATCGGGGCGATTTCTTTTAAAATTTCAGAACGGATCATTGGTCGCCATAGCCTCCCCAGAAGTTGGCATCGGTC
>JAHDDS010000002.1:0-45786 GCA_020629235.1 Planktomarina sp. | reverse complement strand
TGACTGATTGTGGAAGTGGTATGTCGGGACATTCATCTGCGCCAACAGCGCCTTGGTGTGCACCGCCATTTCCACCTGACAGGCCACCGGTTCGCGCAGTTCCCCGCGATAAGAAATCAACATCGGCAAGGGCATCCGGTAGTATTGGATCAAGGTGGCAAGCGTGTTGATCGTCACCCCGATGGCCGTGTTTTGCATGATGATGGCCGGGCGCTTACCCCCCATCCATGCCCCCGCACACAGCCCCATGCCTTCGTCTTCTTTGTTGGACGGGATGTGGAAAATTTCCGGCCGTTTGTCGACTTCTTCGATCACGCCAGCCAGCTGTTTGCAGGGCACCGTGGTGACAAACTCGATGCCATTGGCAACAAGATCGTCGGTTATGCGGGCGTCAATGGACATGCGCCTTATGCCTCCTTGTGGGTTGGATTAAGTATGATTTTCGGGGCTTGAACAAGCCCTGCGCGGATATCGGCGAAGGCCGCAGCCCCGTCCGACAAAGGGCGTTCTTCCACCCAAGACAAATCGCCCAGCTTGCCGTCAAAAATGGCGGCCGCCGTGTCGCGGAAGTCCTTCATGGTATAGGTATAGGTGCCGATGAAAGCGATTTCGAACAGGGTCAGCCGCCGCACGTCCAAACCACCGGTGGACGATCCCAGGCCGATGTGCCCAATGGCCCCACCGGGGCGGGCTTGCGCGCATGCCAGGGCCCGTGTCGCTTCAAACCCAACGCCGTCGATCACGATGCAAAACGGATCGGCCCCCGCCAAGTCAGCCTCGGTCACAGCCTCAATGCCGCAGTGGGCATTGATGAACGCCCGGCGCGCGTCGTTGGGTTCCACCAAGACAACGCTTTCAACACCCTGTGCCTTCAGCGCCAAAGCCGCGCCCACACCGATGGCCCCCCCGCCAATCACCAAACACCGGATGCCCACTGTGCGCGGCCATAAACTTTGCAAGCATAAACGCGCCGTGTGCCAACCGCACGCGATGGGTTCAGCCATGCAGGCTTGGCTTTCAGCCACCCCGTCCGGGATCGTCACCAAATTACGTTCGGGCATTGCGATATAATCGGCAAAGGCCCCTTCGCGCGGCGGCATTGATATGATCTGACGTGTCGCACACAGATTGTCGCGATTGCCCAGACACGCTTCGCAGGTGCCGCAGGTCACCAAAGGATTGATCGTCACGCGTTCCCCAGACCGTGGACCGCTGACGATTGTGCCCGCCGCTTCGTGCCCTAAAATCAGCGGGGCGGGACGGCGATCATCGTGGCCCAGATATCCGTGCATGTCAGACCCACAAATCCCGACGGCGGTGATCTTTATCAACACCTCATCGCTTGCAGGTTCCGGCATGGGCGCGCGGCGATAGGTTAGCACCTGCGGGCCTTCGTAAATCAACGCGTTCATCTGGGTCATTTCGCTGTGAACCCCCCGTCCACCATCAGCACTTGCCCGGTGACATAGGCAGACGCGTCAGAGCATAAAAACAAAATCGGCCCGTCCAAATCTTCCATCGCCCCGTTGCGCCCGATGCAGGTCTGCGCGGCGTTGCGTTCGGCCCGGTCTGGGTCATCGAACACGGCGGCTGTCAGCTCTGTCGGGAAAAAACCCGGCCCCAGGGCGTTGGCGGTAATCCCAAATCGCGACCACGCTTCCGCCATGGCCCGGGTCATCTGGGCGACGCCCGCTTTGGTGGACCCATAGGCGATCCCACCCGGGAAAGCCCGGGTCGTCTGCAGGGACGCAAAGTTGACAATGCGCCCCCACCCCTTGGCTTTCATGGCTGGCACCAGGGCTTGGGACAGAAAAAACGGGGCGGACAAATTCAAAGACAGGGTCATATCCCAGCCTTCGGGCGTCACATCATCCGCCGCTTCGCGCGTATTGATCCCAGCTGCGTGGATCAAAATATCAGGCGCGCCGAACGGGTCGCTGACCACTTCGGCCAATGCACCCAGGCTGTCGCGCACGGACACGTCCCACGCCACGCCTTTGACCTGTGCGCCTTGCTGGTTTTCCCAAGCGCTCAGGTGGTCCTGTCGGCGGGCAACCCCCACCACTTTGGCCCCGGCGGCGACCAGGGCGTTGGCGGCGCGCTGGCCCAACCCAGACGACGCCCCCGTGACACAAGCCACCCGCCCCGCCAGATCAAAGAGATCGCGCGGATCACCCATCCGCGGTCAGATCGAAGTTCACACCAGGAAAGTACTTTGCCAAACGCACGTCTGCCGCGCGGGCGTGGCCTTCCATTCCTTCCAGCCGGGAAATCCGAGCGGTAGCTTCGGCCACAGGCCGCGATCCTTCACGAGTGGCGCGTTGCCAGGTGACGATCTTCATAAATTTGTGCACCGACAATCCGCCGGTATAGGACGCCGCACGCGACGTGGGCAAAACGTGGTTCGTGCCCGACGCTTTGTCGCCGTAAGACACCGTGGTTTCTTCCCCCAAAAACAGGGACCCATAACAGGTCAAGCGCGCAAGCCACCAATCCAGATCACCCGCTTGAACGGTCAAATGTTCCGGGGCGTATTCATCTGACGTGGCCGCCATCATTTCGCGGTCATCGCACAAAATCACTTCCGCATAATCGCGCCAAGCCGCTGTGGCATTTTCGCGGTTGGTGTCGGGCAGATCTGCGATCAATTCCGGCACGCGCGCCATCACCTTTTCCGCCAAGGCCCGGTCATCGGTCACCAGCCACACGGGCGAATTATATCCATGTTCCGCTTGGCTGACCAAATCGACCGCTACGATTTCGGCGTCGGCGTCTTTGTCGGCCAAGATCAAGCTGTCTGTTGGCCCTGCGATCATATCGATGCCCACGCGCCCAAACAAAATCCGCTTGGCTTCGGCCACGAACTGGTTGCCCGGCCCCACAAGTATGTTGGCTTTGGGCAGATCAAACAGACCGAACGTCATGGCCGCTACGCCTTGAACCCCACCCATGGCCAGGATTTTATCCGCGCCGCAGATGTGGGCGGCATAGACGATGGCCGGATGCACCCCTTCGCCGGGACGGGGCGGCGAACAGGCCGTGATGTGGTTGCAACCGGCCACTTTGGCCGTGGTCACAGTCATGATCGCACTGGCGATGTGGCTGTACCGACCCCCGGGAATATAGCACCCTGCCCCATCCACCGGGATCACCTTTTGACCCGCCACCAAGCCTGGCACGATCTCCAATTCCACGTCTGTCATGGTGGATTTCTGCGTTTGGGCGAAACGTTTCACGTTGTCATGGGCAAACTGAATGTCGGCCTTCAGCTTTTCAGGGACCTTCGCGATGGCAGCGTCAATATCGGCTTGGGACAAGATCACCGAGCCATCGTAATTGTCGAACTTGGCGGCATATTCCAAAGCTTTGGCGTCACCACCGGCTTCGATGTCGTCCAAAATTTCTTGAACTGTGGCCGTGACATTGCTGGCGTCTGACCGTGCCGTCAGCGTGGCTTTCTTAAGATATTCGCGCGCCATGTGCCGCCCCCCCGTTTCGCACAGACCAGTCGCCCCATAAGTCCGTCGGGCCTGATCTTTCGGCATCGGTGTAAGCGCTTACATTGACGAATGCAAGCGCTTACATTACCCTTGTCCCAAGCCATTTCGCAGGACACCGTGACCCAAGGCACCCCTTCTCAACCCACGCTGCAGGACGTCGCAGATCGATGCGGGGTTTCCACCGCCACAGTGTCGCGCTGTTTGAATGCGCCTGACCGTGTGGGCAAGGACACCCGCGACAGGGTTTTGGCCGCCATTGATGCCCTGGGTTACGCCCCGAATTTCGGTGCCAGATTGATGGCCGCGGGGCGGTCCAACACAATCGGCGCAGTTATTCCCACCATGGAAAACGCCATCTTTGCCCAAGGTTTACAAGCGTTTCAGGACGGGTTGCACCAGGCAGGATTTACGCTGCTGGTGGCCAGTTCCGGATATGACCCACAGGTCGAAGCAGATCAGGTGCGTACCCTGGCATCGCGCGGGGCTGATGGGCTGTTGCTGATCGGGCAAGGCCGCGACAAAGCTGTTTATGACCTTTTGCACGCGCGCGGATTGCCGGCCCTGCTGGCGTGGACGTACCGCGCTGATGCGCCCCACCCCGCCATCGGCTTTGACAACGTGGCCGCCATGGCCGAATTGGCTGACGCGGTGCTGGATCAAGGTCACCGCCGCATCGGTTACATCAGCGCCGACACCACCACCAACGACCGCGCGGCGGAACGTTTGGCGGGCGTCCGCGCAGCCATGGCCCGGCGCGGGCTGTCAGACGGCGACTTGGAACTGTGCACTGTGCCATACGGCATCGAAACGGGGGCCCAGGCGTTCCGCACGCTTATGACTCAAACGAACCGACCCACCGCCGTGATGTGCGGCAACGATGTCTTGGCCGCAGGGGCCATGGGGGCCGCGCGCGATTTGGGACTTGCTGTGCCAAAGGACGTGTCCATCACGGGGTTCGACGACATTGAATTGGCCCAGGTCACCAGCCCAGGTCTGACCACTGTGCACGTCCCCCACGCGCAAATGGGTGCCAAGGCGGCGGATGCTTTGGTGGCGCGGGTTGCCCAAGATGCGCCGCTTATTTCTGTCAAACTGCCCACCCGATTGGTAATGCGCGGCACTTTGGGCCCCGCGCCCTAGGACCCAGGGCGCAGCATGGATTTGAATTTTGCAAAAGATGCTTTGGGCGTGCGGGTCAGGGTTTCAAAATCCACATGCACCAGGCCGAACCGCTTTTCATACCCCAACGACCATTCGTAGTTGTCCAGCAAAGACCACGCGAAATATCCCTGAACGGGCGCACCGGCGGCGATGGCCGCCTGCACCGCCCGCAAATGCGCGTCGAAATATGCAATGCGGGACCCGTCTGCCACCACGCCGTCTTCCAACACATCTGCGTTCGCCATTCCGTTTTCCGTAACATAGAGCGGCAGATCACCGGTATAGTCCCGCGCTGTGCGCACCAGAAAATCTTGCAACCCCTGCGGATAGACGTCCCATCCCATCTGGGTTTTGGGCAACGGGCTGTCCACTTCGCGCAGGTGCGGCCAAGGGCCAGACCCTTGGGCCATGACCTTGCGGGTATAATAATTGATCCCGCACCAATCCAGCGGCGTGCCGATCACGTCAAAATCGTCCTGCCAGCGGTCCGGCAAATGCGGCCCAAGCCCGTCCAACACCAAATGGGGATATTCCTTTCGAAACACCCCGCCCAAGAAAAACCGGTTGTATATGGCGTCGTACCGCGCGGCGGCGTCGCTGTCGTCACCTGCAGTGGACCATTCCAGATTGAACACCCCACCCAGGTTCTTTTGGCCCATGGCGCGCATGGCCTGGATCGCTGTGCCGTGGGCCAGCAAGACGTGATGCATGGCCCGGGCAGTGGCGCGAATGTCGCGCAGGCCGGGGGCGTGGTGCCCTTCAAAATGGGACAGCCAGGACACGCACCACGGCTCATTTATGGGGGATACGGCGTGCACCCGATCGCCGATCCGGGCCAAGATGGCTTGGGTGAAATCAGCAAACCATCCCGCCACATCGCGATTGCGCCACCCCCCCAGGTCCGCCAGGGCCGACGGCAATTCCCAGTGATACAGCGTCAACCAAGGCTGAAGTCCGCGGTCCACCATGGCGTCCACCAGGCGGTCATAAAAATCCAGCCCGGCGGCATTGACCGTTTTCCCATCCGGCATCACCCGCGCCCAACTGGTGGAAAAGCGGTACGCATCGAACCCAGCGTCGGCCATCAAGTCCAGGTCTTGGGCAAACCGGTGGTAATGGTCGCAGGCCCGCCCGCCGTGTTCGGCGCGCACGACGTTGCCCGGCGTCGCAGCAAAATCGTCCCAATGGGTCCGTCCGGCCCCGCCGAACCCATGGCCTTCGATTTGATAGGCCGATGTCGCCGCCCCAAAGATGAAATCCTTTGGGAAATCTGTTCGCTTGAAATCCATAGCCTAACCTTTGTGGGGGGCGCTGCCAGTGGATTGCCCCACCACCAGTTCAGCTTCCAACAGTACCGTCTGCGGGGCCTTGTGCGGCTGCCCAATCGCATCAATTAACATGTCCGCCACGATCCGGCCTGCTTCACGCACAGATGACCGGGTGGCCGTAAATACAGGAATGTCGCTGCCGTTGGGCAGGTAAGACAGATCGTCGTCATGGGTGACCACCGACACGTCTTTGCCAATCACCAGACCAGCTTCCGCAATGGCCCGGGCCACCCCGTTCGCCGTGATAAGCGACGCCACAAGAAATGCCGTGGGCGGGGCGTCCTGCGCCAACAGAGCGCGCGTTTCGAAATAGCCATAGGTTTCGGTCATTTCCGCGCTGCGCATCAAGCCCGTGTCTGCCGCGATGCCGCGGGCCCCAAGACTTTCTTCATATCCTTGGCGGCGACGTTGGGCGAAATCCATGGTTTCCAACCCGTTCAACAGCGCGATCCGGCGGTGCCCCAAATCCAGCAAGAAATCCGTGGCCCGTTTGAACGACTGGCGGTTGTTCACGTCCACCCAACTGTAAGGCACATCCACCTGGCTGGCGCGGCCGTGCACAACGAACGGAATGCCCAAATCCGTCAGCACAGCGATGCGCGGGTCGTTCACCGACGGGCCTTGGACCACGATCCCGTCCACCGCCGCCTTGGCGATCAAATCGCGATAGGTCTTCGCCTCGCCTGCGTCGGTCGCGCGGCTGATCAACATGTCATAGCCGCGCTGCGTATAGGTATGGGACGCCCCTGCCAAAAAGTCCCCAAAAATCGGGTTCACCATTTCATGGGTGTTGGCGGCGGGAATCACGTGACCGATCAGCATCGACCGCCCTGTGGCCAAGCTTTTGGCGCGGACATTTGGGCTGTAGTTGTGGCGAATCGCGGCCTCTTCCACTTTGCGTCGGGTCGCGTCTGACACTTCCGGATAGCCATTGAGCGCACGACTGATGGTGGTCTGCGAAATTCCAATCTTTTGGGAGAATTCTTTCAGGTTCATTTATCCAAAGCGCTTTGGAAACGCCCTTTTGCGGTATCTGTCCTTGAAACTGTGCACAAGCGCAGCCGCGTTTGTAAAGCGATCTTGACGGAAATTCAGGAATTTTACCGCAAAATTTTTATATATTTGACAATCTAGGCGACCCTAGGCGTATATTCGCGTATTCAAAGCGCTTTCAAATTGCTTTGACTTGGATCAAGGCGCAGCCGCGCCAACTGGGAGGATACAACCTGATGAAACTCACTTGTTTTGCCAGCGCCATCGCTTTGTGTGCCGGAATGGCGCAGGCCGGTGGTCACCTGACATTCGCACCGGGTGAAGGCCCGTTCAGCTGGGACAGCTATAACGCATGGGCCGACAGCGCCCCGGACCTGAAGGGCCAGTCGGTCACCATTTCCGGCCCCTGGCTTAGCCCCGAAGACGGGTTCTTTCGCAACATGCTGGCCTATTTTTCCGACGCGACGGGGGCCGAGGTGTCGTACGTTGGGTCTGACAGCTTCGAACAGCAAATCGTGATCGACGCGGAAGCGGGCTCTGCCCCCAATATCGCGGTCTTCCCACAGCCCGGTTTGGCGGCTGTTATGGCCGGCAAAGGACAGTTGGACCCGCTGGGGTCTGGCATGGCCGACTGGGTGCGTGACAACTATTCCGCAGGGCAATCCTGGGTTGATTTGGGCACCTATGCCGACAAAGACGGCAACGACCAAATGTACGGTTTCTTCTTCAACGTGAACGTCAAATCGTTGGTCTGGTACAACCCAGAAAACTTCGAAGACGCGGGCTATGAAGTGCCCACCACAATGGAAGGCCTGCGCGCACTGACCGAACAGATCGTGGCAGACGGCGAAACACCCTGGTGCATCGGTCTGGGATCAGGGGCTGCAACAGGTTGGCCTGCGACCGACTGGGTGGAAGACATCATGCTGCGCACGCAGCCGCCTGAAGTGTATGACGCTTGGACCACCAACGAAATTCCGTTTGACGATCCACGCGTTGTGGCCGCCATCGAAGAATTCGGTTGGTTTGCCCGTGACGACGCCAAGGTTGCAGGTGGTTCTGGCGCTGTGGCATCCACAGACTTCCGCGACAGCCCCAAAGGTTTGTTCACATCGCCACCGCAGTGTTACATGCACCGCCAAGCATCCTTTGTCCCAGCCTTCTTCCCAGAAGACGTGGAATTCGGCGTGGACACTGATTTCTTCTATATGCCGTCTTACGAATCCAAGGACCTGGGCAACCCGGTTTTGGGTGGCGGCACGCTGATGGCTGTGACCGATGCATCTGACGCCACCATGGCGTTGATGGACTTCCTGAAACAGCCCATCGCCCATGAAATCATGATGGCGCAGACGGGCTTCTTGACACCCCACAGCGGCGTCAACCTGGAAGCTTACAAAGACGACACCTTGCGCGGTTTGGGTGAAATCCTGCTGGGGGCCACGACGTTCCGCTTTGACGGGTCTGACCTGATGCCAGGCGCCGTGGGTGCAGGCACGTTCTGGACCGGTATGGTGGACTATGCTGGCGGAAAAGACGCAGCCACTGTGGCTGCCGAAATCCAGGCCAGCTGGCCGAAGTAAGGCCCGCAAAACGGCCCAATGGGTCACCGGGGCAGCGCGGGATCAACCCGCGCGCCCCATTCTGCCCACAGACGGGCACACCGGGGGGAAACCATGAATCCAGCATTGCAAGGGTTGATCACCATCGTCTTGGGCGTTGGCGGATGCGTCGGATACTTCTACTTTTCCAACCAATTTTTGGACAAAGTGCTGTATCCCGCCAAAGGTCCAAACGCCGGGCGCAACATCAACCGCGCCAATATGATCCGGCCTTGGCTGTTCTTGGCCCCTGCCCTGATCGCCTTGGGATTTTATCTTGTGTACCCCGTGTTCGAAACGCTGCGGCTGTCGTTGACCGATCGTGACGCAGGCGGTGCTTTTGTCGGCGCTGAAAACTACAGCCAAATGCTGAGCGAGCCCAAATTTTGGGAAGCTTTGCGCAACAACATGATGTGGCTGATCGTCGTGCCCGCAGCGTCCACCGCCTTTGGGCTGTTGGCTGCACAATTGACCGACAGTATCAAGTGGGGCGGGGTCGCAAAATCGCTGATCTTTATGCCCATGGCCATTTCTTTCGTGGGGGCGGCGGTTATCTGGAAGCTGGTCTATGACGCCCGACCCGAAGGCACCGAACAGATCGGCGTGTTGAACGCGATCTACCTCTTTTTCAGCGATGGCGACCCACAGACGTGGCTGACCATTCCGTTCTGGAACAACTTTTTCCTGATGATCGTGTTGATTTGGATCCAAACAGGGTTCGCCATGGTCATCCTGTCAGCCGCCCTACGCGGTATCCCCGAAGAAACGATCGAAGCCGCCATCGTCGACGGCGCAAACCCGTTTCAGATTTTCTTCAAAATCAAAGTGCCCCAGATCATGGCCACCATCGTGGTGGTGTGGACCACCATCACCATCGTCGTGTTGAAGGTCTTCGACATCGTGTTTGCCATGACCAACGGGCAATGGGAAACGCAGGTCCTGGCAAATTACATGTACGACAAAATGTTCCGCGCCAACGACTGGGGCGTCGGGTCTGCCGCGGCCATGGTGATCATGTTGCTGGTGACGCCGATCTTGGTTTGGAATGTCTATAACGCCCGCAAGGAGATGCGATAATGGACAATATCGCTGGTAAGAAATCCAGCCTGTCTTGGGCTGTGAACATCGCCACATTGGCCCTGGTGCTGTTGTGGCTGTTCCCCACCGTTGGGCTGTTGGTGTCGTCGTTTCGCACCGCCGATCAAATCTTTTCGTCCGGCTGGTGGAGTTCCATGTTCGCCCAGGAAAGCCAAAACCCGGCCATTCGGGTGTCTGGCGCAGAACAAAAGGTGGGCGATCTTTATGTGATTGAAGGCAACCTCTTTGACGGGAAAGAGGCTGTGGTGACGGCCTGGGGCACGTCCTCCCGCGCGCCCCAGGCCTATGCCCCCGGTGAAACGGTCGAACTGACGCGCGACCGGACCATCACTTTGCAGGACAACGGCGATTTCACCTTCACCGCAACACAAAGCCAACAAGACAAAAGGTTGCAGCGGGTGTTCACCACCGCCACGTCTGCCCCTGATTTCACCTTGGACAACTATCGCACCGTTTTGTTTTCGGGCGCGGGCACTGACAACATGGCCAAGGCGTTTTTCAACACGCTGACAGTCACCATACCGGCCACGATCATTCCCATTTTGGTGGCGGCTTTTGCCGCCTATGCCCTGGCGTGGATGGAATTTCCCGGCCGCGCCTTGCTGATCGCAGCCGTGGTGGGGCTGTTGGTGGTGCCGTTGCAACTGGCTTTGATCCCCTTGCTGAAATTTCACAACGAGATTGGGATCGGCAAAGGATATCTGGGGGTGTGGATGGCCCACACGGGTTTTGGCCTGCCCTTGGCGATTTATCTTTTGCGCAACTACATGGTGGGATTGCCGCGTGACATCATCGAAAACGCGCGGGTTGACGGCGCGACGGACTTCCAAATCTTTGTGAAGATCATCCTGCCCTTGTCGTTCCCTGCCTTGGCCAGCTTCGCGATCTTTCAGTTCTTGTGGACCTGGAACGATCTTCTGGTGGCCATGGTGTTCTTGATCGACAGTTCCGGCCAAACCACCGTCATGACCCGCCAAATCGTGGAACTTCTCGGCACGCGCGGCGGCAACTGGGAAATCCTGGCCACCGCTGCCTTCGTGTCCATCGCCGTGCCTTTGGCGGTGTTCTTTCTCATGCAACGATATTTGGTGCGCGGCCTTTTGGCTGGCTCCGTTAAGTAAGGACCACACAAGATGAATGTGGAAACCAAAGTATCCCCGTCCAATTTGCTGGCCAAAGACCCTGACTGGTGGCGGGGGGCGGTGATCTATCAAATCTATCCCCGCAGTTTTCAAGACAGCAACGGCGACGGCATTGGGGATTTGGCGGGCATCACACAACGCTTGCCCTATATCGCGGATTTGGGCGTGGACGCGATCTGGATTTCGCCATTCTTCACCAGCCCCATGAAGGATTTCGGATATGACGTCAGCAACTATTGCGACGTGGACCCGATGTTTGGCAACTTGGCGGACTTCGACGCCATGTTGTCCAAGGCCCATGACCTGGGGCTGAAGGTGATGATCGACCTGGTGTTGTCCCACACGTCGGACCAACATCCTTGGTTCACCCAAAGCCGGGCAGATCGCACCAACGACAAGGCGGACTGGTACGTGTGGGCCGACCCACAACCCGACGGCACGCCCCCCAACAATTGGCTGTCCATCTTTGGCGGGTCTGCGTGGCAGTGGGACGCCAGGCGGCTGCAATATTATCTGCACAATTTCTTGACCAGCCAGCCGGATTTGAACTTCCACACCCCTGCCGTGCAGGATGCGTTGCTGGACGTGGCGCGCTTCTGGTTGGATCGCGGGGTGGATGGGTTCCGCTTGGACACCATTAACTTCTATGTCCACGACGCCCGCCTGCGCAACAACCCACCCTTGGCAGAGGCGGATCGCAATTCCACCATTGCGCCCGCCGTGAACCCCTACAACCACCAAGATCACCACTTCGACAAAAACCAGCCGGAAAACTTGGATTTCTTGCGCCGGCTGCGGGGCGTCATGAACCCCTATAACGCCGCAGCTGTGGGCGAAGTGGGCGATGCACAGCGGGGCTTGGAAATCCTTGGGGAATACACAGCCGGCGATGATCTGATGCACATGTGCTATGCCTTTGAATTTTTGGCAAACGCCCGCCCGGACGGGGCGGAAATCCAAGGCGTGATGGACCGTTTGCACAAGGTCGCCCCAGATGGCTGGCCCTGCTGGGCGTTTTCCAATCACGACGTGCAGCGCCACGCCAGTCGGTGGGACCTGGATACCGCGGGCCTGCGCGCCATGGTGACCTTGATGATGTGCTTGCGCGGATCGGCCTGCATTTACCAAGGCGAAGAATTGGGCTTGGGTGAAGCCGACGTGGCCTATGAAGATTTGCAGGACCCCTACGGTCTGGAATTTTGGCCCGAATTCAAAGGCCGCGATGGCTGTCGCACCCCGATGGTGTGGGAAAGCCAAGGGGAAAACGCAGGCTTCGGTGCGGGCAAACCCTGGCTGCCCGTGGGGGCAAGCCACACCGCCTTGGCCGCTGACACACAATCGAAAGATCCCACTTCACTGCACGCCCACTACCGGGCCGCCATCGGCCTGCGCCGGGGCAGCGATGTCCTGCAAAAGGGCGATCAAAGCCCCATTCAACTGTCGGGCAGCGTCTTAACGTTTACGCGCAGCTTGGGGCAGCGAACCCTGTGGTGCGCGTTCAATCTGGGGGCTGAAACGGCCCCCCTGCCCGCGCCACCCGACGGCGCTTGGGCCGATCTGGCCGCCCCCGGTGCCAGTGCTGCGGCACACACCCTGGACGCTTGGGCCTTTTGCATCATGGAGAACCGAGATGGCTGATCTGAAACTGACCGATGTTGAAAAGACCTATGGCGGCACGGTCAACGTCCTCAAGAACATCGACCTGGACATCCAAAAAGGTGAACTGGTGGTGTTCGTCGGCCCGTCGGGCTGCGGCAAATCCACCCTGCTGCGCATGGTGGCGGGTTTGGAAAAGATCACCGGCGGAACCTTGGAAATCGACGGGCAAGTGGTGAACGACGTGCCCCCATCGCAACGCGGCATCGCCATGGTGTTTCAGTCTTACGCGCTTTACCCGCACATGACGGTGCGCGAAAACATGGCCTTCGCGTTGAAAATCGCCAAGAAGTCGAAGGCAGAAATCGACGACGCCATCACCAAGGCCGCGAAGGTCCTGCAACTTGACCCGTACCTGGACCGCCTTCCCAAGGAACTGTCCGGCGGGCAGCGCCAACGCGTGGCCATTGGCCGGTCCATCGTGCGCGACCCCAAGGTGTATCTCTTTGACGAACCGCTTTCGAACCTGGACGCCGCCCTGCGCGTGGCCACCCGCATCGAAATCGCCCGCTTGAAAGAGGCCATGCCCGACAGCACCATGATCTATGTCACCCACGACCAAGTGGAAGCCATGACGCTGGCCAGCCGCATCGTCGTGTTGGCGAACAAGGGCATAAGCCAAGTCGGCACACCGCTGGAATTGTACGAAACGCCGCAAAACGAATTTGTGGCGCAGTTCATCGGCTCCCCTTCCATGAACCTTTTGGCAGGAAAGATCGACACACCCGGCAAGACCACCAAGGTGACCTTGGACGCTGGCCCATCGGTGACCGTCCCCATCGCCACCGATGCCAGCTTGTCGGGCGCACAGGTCAACGTCGGTGTTCGGCCCGAAGACTTGGCGTTGGATGGCGCGCAAAAGATGTACAGCGGCCACGTGGATTTGACCGAAGCCTTGGGGGAAATCACCCTGCTCTATTTCGACGAACACGGCGGGGAAGCAGGCGTGGTGGCCAAACTGCCCGGCATCGCGCGCGACTTGCGGGGCAAGACCGTGGACCTTTTTGCCGATCCGGCCAAATTGCACCTGTTTCACAAGGGCCAGACCCTGCGGGCGCCGTCCTAGACCGGGTCAATCAACTGCGGTCCCACCGCCCGGTTTGAATTCACCGCTTCGCCGACACGATAAAACGTCAGCGCATCATCAGGTGCTGCCGTCATCAGTGGGGCCGCCTTCTGGTCGCCTTCCCCCAGCCACGTGGCCCAATCAGGGGGCGACAAAATCACCGGCATGCGCGCGTGAAGTTGGCCCATTTTTGCGTTTGCCGGACACGTCACGATGGCACAGGTGGCCACGGGATCCTCCCCCCAAACCTGCCAAACCCCGGCAAAAACCAACGGCGCATCCCCGTGAATGAACCACGGCAATCGGTCCCCGTCAGGGGATTTCGTCCATTCATAAAACCCATGGGCCGGGATCAAGCAGCGCCGTTCACGACACGCCGCACGAAACGCTGGCTTCTGGGCGATGGTTTCAGACCGCGCATTGATCAACAACGGCCCATCGTTTGGGGCTTTGTACCAATGTGGAATGAACCCCCACCGCATGGCCGTCAGCCGCCGCCCCGCCGTCACAACATGCACAGAATTGGTGGGGCAGACGTTAAAATTCGGCCCCTGCGGCAAATCATTGTCAGGTTGCGCGTCAAACACCTGCGCCATGGCGTCGTTCGGCAATGTGATGGCAAACCGTCCGCACATGGGCGCGATCCCTTCTTCTTTTGTTCAAAAATACTCAAAAAAAACGCCGCCCCCAAGGGGGGCGGCAAAACTTCATACGCACCGCGTCAGCGGTGCACATTGGCGCAATCACTTCTGGGCGATGCGACCGTCGGTATAGGGCGTATAATCCCCCTGCGCGGCCATATAGTCCGCCACCACGACCTCTAACCCGGGGCCATAGTCATAGGCGTTCATGCCAGACCGGAACATTTTGTATCCGTCCCCGCCGCCGCGGACATAGTTGTTGGTGACCACGCCGTATGTTTTGGCCGGGTCAATGGGCACAAACCCGTCCCCTTCAGCCACCATCACGTCTTGCACCCGCCCTTCGCCTGGGGCCACGGATGGATCCCAGGTGAACTTCAGGCCAGCCACTTGCGGAAAGCGGCCTTTCACCTCTTCCACCTGGCTGACACCATTTTCCAAAGCGTCAATCACGCCTTGGCCGCTGATTTGGAACGTGGCCAAAGTGTTTTGGAACGGCAGCACCGTCAGCACCTCGCCCATGGTCACTTCACCGGCGTCAATGCTGGCCCGCAAACCGCCGCCGTTTTGAATGGCGATGGACACGCCTTGGGACTTGACCCGGTCCAACATTGCGTCGGCCACCAGATTGCCCATCTGGCATTCGCCCGTGCGGCAGTTTTCACGCGCCCCGTCGATCACACCGGCCGACGATGCCACGACCTTTGCCTTCAGTTCTTCAATGGGGCCGGACAGTTCCGCCACCCGGGCAGCAATCTGGGCATCTGGCGTCACGGACGCATCCAAAACAATGGCGTCCCCACCAGCATAGAGCAATTCGCCCGCGTCGTTAAATGTCAGTTCAAGATGCCCCACGTATTTCGAATAGGCATAGGCCTGGGCCACCGGCACCAGCGTGCCATCCGCTTGACTGGCAAAGGTGGGATAAGCGCCCGCGCGTTTTTGACTGGACGACGACAGGAAGGTGTGGCTGTGCCCCCCGATCACCGCGTCGATGCCGGGAACGGATTGGGCAATTTCCAGATCTTTGACGAACCCCACATGGTTCAAAGCCAGGATGATGTTCACGCCCTGCGCTTGCAACGCGGCGACGTCGGCTTTCAAGCTTTCAATTTCATCCATGAACACGACGTTGTCGCCGGGGCTGGACGTGTCCACCGTGTCTGTCGCCAAGGCCGACACGATCCCCACTTTGGTGCCATTCACATCCAGAACCACGGCATTTTCCACATGGCCCTTCAACAGTTCGGACCCGCTTAAATCCAGGTTGCCGGACACCACGGGGAAATCCACCGTGTCGGTGAATTTGCGTAAGGCGGCGGGGCCATCGTCGAATTCGTGGTTGCCCACAGCCATGGCGTCAAACCCGATGATGTTCATGAATTCCGCCGCTGCGGCACCTTTATATGTGGTGTACATCATCGACCCTTGGAATTGGTCGCCCGCGTCCAAAGTGATGACATTGCCGCCGTCGGCTTTGATCCCGTCGCGCAGTTCGGTGATTTTGGTGGCCACACGTGCGATGCCGCCAAAGCACTTGCCTTCGGCGTCGTCCTCTGCCCCGCAAGAGCTGTCAAATCTGTTGATCGGTTCAATGCGGCTGTGCACGTCATTGATGTGCAAAACGTTCAGTGTAAAGTCGGCCGCCGCCGTTGTGCCCAGCAATGCCAAAGTGGCTGCGGTGGAAAGAAGGTATTTCATGGCCAGTGCCCCCAGATGTGGTTGATGCGCCATTGGCCCGCACGGGCCGAGTCGTGTCAAGCGGCAGGCTGCATCAACATCCCGGCTTGGGCAGTTGACGCCGCGTGCGCCCCGGGCCAGATGGGGGTATGCTGATTTATAAGATCCTTCGGCCCGAAGAATGGGCATATTTGCAACGCAACGGCCAATCGACGGGCGCGCCGATCGATGTGGCAGACGGGTTCGTGCATTTTTCCACCGCCACCCAAGCCCAAGCCACGGCGGATTTGCATTTTGCGGGCCAGGACGGTTTGGTTCTGGCGGCCTTTGACGCCGACGCTTTGGGGGACGATCTGAAATGGGAACCGTCGCGCGGCGGGGATTTGTTTCCGCATTTGTTTGCACCCCTGAGGCACAGTGATGTGGTGTGGTGCCAGCCAATGCCTTTGGTGGATGGCCGCCACCAGATGCCGGACGAAATGGTATGAACGTGCTGGAACGGGCCGGGCTTTGGGGGCTGCACCGGTTTGACCCCGAAACGGCCCATGGCCTGTCGATCAAAGCTTTGGCCGCCGGGTTGGGCCCGCGCCACGGTCCCGTTCGTCGCCCCCGCCTGGCGTGTTCGTTTGCGGGTCTGTCGCTGGCCAACCCTGTGGGACTTGCCGCCGGGTACGACAAAAACGCCCAGGCTGTCACGGCCCTGTCGCGCACAGGGTTCGGGTTTTTGGAAGTGGGGGCGGCAACCCCCCGCCCGCAGACGGGAAATCCCAAACCGCGCCTGTTCCGGCTGACCCAAGACCGCGCCGTGATCAACCGCTTTGGCTTCAACAACGACGGCGTGGATGCCATCGCCGCGCGCTTGGCTGCTGCGTCCCCGCTGGTGCCCGTGGGGCTGAACTTAGGGGCCAACAAAGACAGCCCAGATCGACGCATGGATTACGGCCACGTTTTGCGCACTGCGGCCCCTTACATTGATTTTGCCACCATAAATATTTCGTCCCCCAACACCGAAAAACTGCGGGACTTGCAAGGCAAAGCCGCCCTGCAAGACCTGTTGGGCCACGTCACTGCTGCCAATGCGGACCTGGACGCGCCGTTGCCGCTGTTTTTGAAAGTGGCCCCAGACCTGGACGACGCGGACATATCCGACATCGCCGAACTGTGCCTGTCGCACGCCATTGACGCCATCATCGCCACCAACACGACGCTTGATCGTGATGGGTTGCAAAGCGACCAAAGGGACGAAACCGGCGGCTTGTCCGGTGCGCCACTGATGGAAAAATCCACGCGGGTTTTGGCGAAGTTTTCAGCCGCAACGGACGGGCAAATGCCCTTGGTCGGCGTGGGCGGCGTGGCCTCTGCCGAAGATGCCTATGCCAAAATCCGCGCCGGGGCGACGCTGGTGCAGCTCTATTCCGCCATGGTGTATCAAGGGATCAGTCTGGCGCGTGACATCGCCCTTGGGCTGGACGCCCTGTTGGCGCGCGACGGATTTGACAGTGTCACCCAGGCCGTGGGCCAAGATGTGGATAAGTGGCTGTAAAGGCAGCGGATTTTACGTCTGGGATAAAACGCTATTGCCCCTGGCCCACAGATTTTTCCAAAGCCGGATACCTGGACCCCAAGGTGATGCCGCGGGCCACGAAGGAAATCACCAGCGCCAACCAAAGCCCGTGGTTGCCCAAGATCGGCAACAAAACGGCTGCCGCCACGCCATAAATCACAAACGACAGCGCCATCATATTGCGCATATCGCGCCCGCGTGTGGCCCCGATAAATATCCCGTCCAGCATCCAGGCGGCGCACCCCAAGGGCGGTGCAATCACCATCCACCACAGATACAGCCGCGCCTCGGCCTGAACGTCGGGGGCTTTGGCCATGATGTCGATGATCGCAGGGCCAAACACGGCAAAGAACCCTGCCAAGACCACGCAAACCCCCATGCCCCACTGGCTGGTCATCACCACGCTGCGGCGCAATCGCGCCAGGCTGCCTTGGCCATAGGCCCGCGCGATCAGGCTTTCGGCGGCAAAGGCAAACCCGTCCATGGCATGGGCGGTGATGTACAAAAACTGGATCAACACCTCGTTGGCGGCCAAGGTCACCGTGCCGAACCGCGCGCCCAACACCACAAAGGACGAAAAGATCGCCATCAACATGGCAGACCGCAACAAAATATCGCGGTTCACAGCGGCCATGCGGATCAGCTTGACGCGGTCAAAAACCCGGGGCCAATCGCGCCAAGCCAAGTTGGCAAACGCGTCGCGGCACAGGTACAGCCCCAGTCCAGCACCGGCGACTTCGGCGATCACCGTGGCCACGGCAACGCCGCCCACGCCCCACCCAAACCCCAGCACAAAGACCAAGTCCAAGGTGATGTTCAATCCGTTCATGACCAGCTGAACCCAGAACACCCCCATGGTGCGTTCCATGGCCACCAGCCACCCTGTGAAGGCATAAACCGCAATGGCAAAAGGCGCGGTCCATATCCGAATGCTAAGGTACGTGCGCGCCAGATTTTCCACCTCGGGCGTCACTGGGGTCAGCCAGAAGGCCCCCCAAAACAGCGCCGCTTGCAGGGCAATCAGCAACACGCCCCCCACGGCGGCCACCATCAAGGCGCGGCTTAACAGGGCCGACACTTCGGCGTCGTCCCCGGCCCCTGCGGCTTGGCCCACAAGTCCGGCCGTGCCCATGCGCAAAAACCCGAATATCCAATAAAGCGTCGTCAGGATGATGGCCCCCACAGCCACCGCCGCAATGGGGGCCGCTTCCCCCATTTGCCCCACCACCCCCACATCCACAGCCCCCAAGATGGGCACCGTGGCATTGGACAGCACGATGGGGGCCGCCAATTTGAACACCCGCTTGTGGGTTATGGGGGCCGTGTCAGGTCCGGTTTGCATCGCGCGCCGGCATCAAGAAATGTCCTGTGGCTTGGGCGAACAAGCGGTCGCGGTTGTCTTGCCAGCCTTCGACATGGACGCTGGCATAGCGGCGGCCCGATCGGTTCAACTTGGCCCGGGCATAGGCATCGCGCGGCAGGCCCGCGCGCAAATAATCCACCGTGAAATCAATGGTCTTGGGCAGCGCCAGCGCGGTGGTTTGCACGGTACTGATGTCCAGCGTGCCTGCTTCCATGTCTTCCCACATAGTGGCCCAGGTCAGGCCCACGATGGCCGTCATTTCCAAAAACGACGCCGTGGCCCCGCCGTGCAACGCGGGCAGCATGGGGTTGCCGATCAGATCGTCGTGATAGGTCATGGTGGCGGTCAATTCGTCCCCGTGGCGGTCAAACTTCACCCCCAAAAACTGGATATACGGGATTTGGCCCACGATGGCGGACAGAACGGTGTCGCGGCGGTGCTTGACGGCGCCGACAGGCTCTGGACGCTTGATCATGATGATGCCTTGCCTTTGATGACGGTGAACGCCCCTGTTGCTGTGGCCACCGGCAGCTGCGTGTCGTCGTCGCAGGCGGTGGCACGCACAAAAGCCACGCTGCGGGTGACGTGATAACACGTGGCCGTCGCCGTGATGCGCTGACCCGGCGTGGCGGATCGCATATAATCAATGCGCAAATCCAATGTCGCAGTGCCAATGCCCGCTTTGGGGTGCGCCATCACCGCGGCCCCACCGGCCGTATCCATCAATGCCGACACCGCACCGCCATGGATCACTTTGCTGACCGGATCACCAATCAACGCTTCGTCATAGGGCATAGAGATCACGGCCTGCCCGTCGGTTAAATCTTCCATCACCATCCCCAGCCGTCGACTGTGGGGGATGGCGTCGATGAACTGGCGCGCGGCTTTCAAATGAGTGTGATCCATGGGCCGACTATTTCCGCTTGCTTTTCTGTTGCCAAGGTCTATTTCCGTAATTGCGACTTATTCGCAATATCAACAGGACGCCCCATGCCCGCTGACACCGCCCAAAGTGACGTTAAACCCTTTGTCGCCCAAGACCTGATCGGGCCGTTTCGCAGCAAACGCCTGGTGATCGCTTTGGTCCTTATCGTTCTGGCCCTGCTGCCCGGTGCGGCTGGGGCTTTGGTGCGCGAACAGATGCTGGACGCCTATTTCGCGGTGTCGTGCTTTGTGGCGGCAACCCTGTTGGCGTTTTACGGCATTGAGAAGCTGCTGAAGATCAACCTGGCGGAAAAAATGTCGGACGCCAAAGCACTTCAGGTGCCCTTTGCTGCCTTCTTGGGGATGATCCCCGGCTGCGGCGGCGCGGTTGTGGTGGTGGCGGCCTATTCGTCGGGGCACGTTGGCTTCGGTGCAGTCGTGGCGGCGCTGACAGCCACCATGGGGGACGCGGCATTTTTGCTGATCGCCACCCGCCCGGACGCGGCACTGGTGGTGCTGCCCCTGTCGCTGGTGGTGGGCATCCTGTCGGGCTGGGTTGTGGACCGGGTCAACAAAATGGAATTTCCCGCAGATCCCAGCAAGTCCAGCGTCAACGCGCCGTCCTTGGGGGGCACGGCGCCGCGCCACTGGGCCTTTGCGGCCTTTGCCCTGCCCGGATTGGTGGTGGGCGTTCTGGACCTGGCCAATATGGATATCGAGGCGATCTTCGGGGCCAACACCCTGCTGGCCTTGGGTCTGGGCGGCACCTTCGTCGGCCTGTTGGTCTGGTGCATGTCCCCTGTCAAAGCCATGACCAACCAGGGCGACCCGGCGGTCACCCGCATGGCCGAAGAAACCGCATTCATCGCAGTATGGGTTCTGGCGGCGTTTTTGATCTTTGAATTCTTGGTCAGCTTCGGCGGCCTTGACTTGAAAACCTGGTTTGCTGTCGTGGCCCCGATTGTTCCGCTGATCGCCGTGGTGATCGGCTTCATCCCAGGATGTGGCCCGCAGATTTTGGTGACGACGTTTTACCTGAACGGATTTGTGCCCTTCTCGGCCCTGGTGGGCAACGCAATTTCAAACGACGGGGATGCGCTGTTTCCCGCCATTGCCCTGAATCCCAAAGCCGCCATTTGGGCCACGGCTTATTCCGCGGTGCCAGCTTTGATCGTCAGCTATGGGTTTTTCTTCTTGGCCCCGGGATTTTTGAATTAACCCCAGCTTAAGACATCCGCGCGTTATCTGAAGGGGCCGCAAGGCCCCTTTTGCGTTGTGGCTGGCAAAGGCCAAGCAAACGTGACGCGTCGTCATTCTTGACGTTAACGTCAACGTAAACTAGTTTGATGACAGTTACGCGAATCCACTGCGCACCAGAACGAAGGAATGCCCGATGTCTGACGCCCTTATGACGATCCGTGAAATGTGTGAGGTTTTCCAAGTCACGCCCCGCACGTTGCGGTTTTATGAAGCCAAAGAACTGCTGTTCCCGCAGCGCGACGGGTCCAAGCGCCTGTTCACCCGCCGCGACCAAGCCCGCTTAAAACTGATTTTACAGGGCAAGCGCTTTGGCTTTTCACTCGAACAAATTCGCCAGTTGTTGAACATGTACGACATCGGCGATGCCCAAGCCACGCAGCTGCAAGAAACCTATAAAATCGCGCAAGAACGCCTGGAAGATATGATCCGCCAGCGCGACGAACTGACCGAAGCGATTTCAGAATTGCAGGCCCAAATGAAGTGGGGCGAACGGGTCATTGCCGACCTTCAACAAAAAGAAGCGGCGCAGTAACCCCCGCCGCCCCCTTTATCCCACTGTGAACCGGACACACCGATCAGGAGCAGACCATGCCCAGCTATACCGCCCCCACCAAAGACCAGTTGTTTGTGTTGCACGACGTGTTGAACGTCACCGAAATGGATATCCCCGGATACGCCGACCTGGACCGTGATTTCACGGCAGCGATTTTCGGCGAAGCCGGCAAATTGGCGTCCGAGGTTTTGACCCCGCTGAACGTGGTGGGCGACAAAGAAGGTTGCACCTGGGACAACGGCGTGGTGCGCACGCCCACGGGCTTCAAAGACGCCTATGACCAAATCCACGAAGGCGGCTGGCCCGGCATCGACATGCCCGAAGCCTACGGCGGCCAAGGCATGCCCCACCTGATGAACACAGTCTGCGGGGAAATGTTCTGCGCCGCCAACCAAGCCTTCACCATGTATCACGGCCTGACCCATGGGGCGGCATCTGCCATCGTGGCCCACGGCACGGACGGCCAAAAAGAAACGTATTTGCCCAACATGATCTCTGGCGCGTGGTCCGGCACCATGAACCTGACCGAACCGCACTGCGGCACCGACTTGGGCATGATGCGCACCAAGGCGGACCCCCAGGGCGACGGGACGTATAAAATCAGCGGCCAGAAAATCTTCATCTCGGCCGGGGAACACGACATGGCCGACAACATCATTCACTTGGTGCTGGCCAAAATCCCCGGTGGCCCGGACGGCATCAAGGGCGTGTCCTTGTTCATCGTACCGAAATTCCACGTCAAAGAGGACGGGACTTTGGGCGCGCGCAATGGCGTGTCGTGCGGCAAGATCGAAGAAAAGATGGGCATCCACGGCAACGCCACATGCGTGATGAACTATGACGAGGCGACCGGGTACCTGCTGGGCGAAGAACACAAAGGCATGCGCGCCATGTTCACCATGATGAACGAAGCGCGCTTGGGCGTGGGCATGCAGGGCATCGGCCAGGCCGAAGTCGCGTACCAAAACGCCGTGACATACGCCAACGACCGCCTGCAGGGCCGCGACATCACGGGGGCGAAAAACCCAGACGGGGCCGCCGATCCCATCATCGTGCACCCCGACGTGCGCCGTGCCTTGATGGACCAGAAAAGCTTTGCCGAAGGGGCCCGTGCCTTTGCCTTTTGGGTGGCCACGCTGCTGGATCGGTCCGTGGCGGGCGACCAAGACGCCGACGGGCTGCTGTCCCTGCTGACCCCTGTTGTGAAGGGCTTTTTGACCGACGAAGGCTTCGACATGACTGTGAAAGCCAGCCAGCTTTATGGCGGCCACGGATACATCGAAGAATGGGGCATGTCCCAATTCACGCGCGACGCCCGGATCGCCATGATTTACGAAGGGGCCAACGGCGTGCAAGCGCTGGACCTGGTGGGGCGTAAGCTGGCCCAAGACGGCGGTAAACACGTGATGGCCTTCTTTGATTTGGTGAAAACGTTCTGCAAAGACAACGCAGAGGTCGACGGCATGGAAGACTTCCTGGGGCCGTTGAAGAAAGCGTCCAAAGATCTGCAAGCGGCGGGGATGTACTTCATGCAGAACGGCATGAAAAATCCCAACCACGCCTTGGCAGGATCGAACGACTTTATGCACATGTTTGGTCATGTGTGCTTGGGATACATGTGGGCGCAAATGGCAAAGGCATCCTTGGCGGCTTTGGCCGATGGGACCCCGGATCCAGAATTCCATGAAAACAAACTGCACACCGGGCGGTTTTACATGGCCCGCCGCCTGCCGGCGACGGGGATGCACCTGGCGCGCATCGAAAGCGGCGCGGACACAGTGATGGCACTGAAAGCGGCCAACTTCTGATCTGTCTTGGGGCCGCCTGCGCGGCCCCAGCCTGCGGCGCGAGTATTTTTGAACAAAAGAAGACGGGGGTGTTTTCGTGGTTAAACTGCACTGTTTTGGGGAAAGCGGGAATGCCTACAAGGCTGCCCTGACACTGGAACTGGCGGGCATCCCTTGGGAACCGGTCTTCGTGGATTTCTTCGGCGGGGCCACGCGCACGGATGACTATCGCGCGGGCAACGTCATGGGCGAAGCGCCTGTGCTGGTGGACGGCGATGTTCGCCTGACGCAATCGGGCGCGATCCAGCAATGGGCCGTGGATCAATCCGGCAAACTGGGCGGCGCGGCTGCGGACAAATACGAAGTGCTGCGTTGGGTGCTGTGGGACAATCACAAAATGTCGTCCCAAGCCGGGATGACGCGGTTCTTGATGAATTTCTTGCCCGAAGACAAACGGCCCGAACAAGTCATCGGCTTCATGCAGGGGCGGCTGAAGGCAGCTTACGGCGTGTTAAACACCCACCTGCAGGGACGCAATTGGCTGGCGGGTGACACCCTGACCATCGCCGACATCGCCAACTGTGCGTACCTGTACTACCCCGAACCGTTCGGCTTTGACCGAGCGGACTGGCCCAACATTGACGCCTGGCTGACGCGCATCAGCGCCACGCCGGGCTGGAAACACCCCTACGATTTGATGCCCGGCAACCCAAGCGACCGGGCGTAAAGGAGACGACGATGACCGAAGCCTATATCTATGACGCGGTGCGCACGCCGCGGGGCAAGGGCCGCAAAGACGGCAGCTTGCACGAAGTGTCCGCGCCCAAGTTGTCATCGGGCGTGTTGAACGCCTTGAAAGATCGCAACGGGCTGGAAGGCCACGTGGTGGAAGACGTGATCTGGGGGAACGCCACCCAGGCCTTTGAACAAGGCGGGTGTTTGGCGCGGACGGCCGTGTTGGACAGCGACCTGGACCAACGCATCCCCGGCCTGTCCATCAACCGTTTTTGTGCATCGGGCATGGAAGCGGTGAACCTGGCTGCAAACCAAGTGCGCGGTGGGGCGGGACATGCCTATATCGCAGGCGGCGTGGAATGCATGAGCCGGGTAACAATGGGGTCTGACGGGGCGGCCATTGCGGTCGATCCGTCGATTGCCATGGAACACTACTTTGTACCCCAAGGGATCTCTGCCGACATCATCGCCACGGAATACGGCTTCAGCCGCGACGACGCCGATGAACTGGCCGTGCGGTCGCAAAACCGGGCAGAGGTGGCGATGAACGAAGGGCGGTTCGACAAGTCCATTGTGGCGGTCAAAGATATCAACGGTCTGACCATTCTGGACCGCGACGAATACCCCCGCCCCGGCACGGACATGCAGTCCTTGGGCGGCTTGAAGCCCGCGTTCAAAGACATGGGCGAAGCCATGCCCGGGTTCGACAAAGTGGCCCTGATGAAATACCCGCACCTGGAGCGGATCAACCACATCCACCACGCGGGCAATTCATCGGGCATCGTGGACGGGGCCGCCGCAGTGCTGGTGGGCAACAAGGAATTTGGGGAGGCCCACGGCCTGAAACCCCGCGCCCGCATCCGCGCCACATCAAAGATCGGCTTGGACCCCACCATCATGCTGACGGGCCCGGTGCCTGTGACCGAAAAGATCATGAAAGACAGTGGCCTGTCGGTGAAAGACATGGATTTGTTCGAGGTGAACGAGGCCTTCGCATCCGTCGTGCTGCGGTTCCAGCAGGCGTTCGACGTGGACCCCGACTTGGTGAACGTGAACGGCGGATCCATTGCTTTGGGGCACCCCCTGGGGGCCACGGGTGCCATCATCATCGGCACATTGCTGGATGAGTTGGAACGCCAGGACAAAGAGATCGGCATGGCGACCCTGTGCGTGGCGTCCGGCATGGGTGCGGCCACCATCATCGAACGCGTATAAAGCAACACCTGAAAAGGACCATTGAAATGACTGATTTCACAATGAAAATCGACGACGGTGTTGCCATCATCACATGGGATACCGTCGGCAAATCCATGAACGTTATGAACATGCAGGGCTATGAAGACCTGATGGCGCATTTCGACAGCGCTTTGGCGGATGACGCCGTCAAAGGCATCGTCATCACGTCTGGCAAGAAAGACAGCTTCGCGGGTGGGATGGATCTGAACGTCATCGCGCAGATGAAGGAATCTGCGGGCGATAACCCGGCCAAAGGGTTGTTTGACGGGCTGATGCGCACCCACGGCCAACTGCGGCGCATCGAACGCGCGGGCATGGACCCCAAGACCAACAAGGGTGGCAAACCTGTCGCCGCCGCCCTGCCCGGCACAGCGCTTGGCATCGGCTTGGAAATCCCGCTGGCCTGCCACCGCATTTTCTGCGCCGACAATCCCAAGGCCAAAATCGGTCTGCCAGAAATCAAGGTGGGCATCTTCCCCGGCATGGGCGGCACCACACGTGTCAGCCGCAAGCTGGGGGCCATGGGCGCGTCAGAGCCGCTGTTGCAGGGCAAGATGTATGACCCAAAGAAAGCCAAATCAGCGGGCCTGATCGACGAAGTTGTCGATGATCCACTGGCTGCCGCCAAAGACTGGGTGCTGAACGCCAAAGACGCAGACATCGTGAAGCCCTGGGACCAGAAGGGTTGGAAAATGCCAGGCGGTGCGCCGTATCACCCCGCAGGGTTCATGACCTTTGTGGGGGCATCCGCCATGGTCAATGGCAACACCCAAGGGGTGTACCCTGCGGCCAAGGCATTGCTGTCGGCTGTATACGAAGGCGCCATGGTGCCGTTTGACACCGCCCTGAAAATTGAAGCGCGCTGGTTCACCCACGTGTTGATGAACCCATCGTCCGGCAACATGATCCGGTCTTTGTTCATCAACAAAGAAGCCCTGGAAAAAGGCGCTGTGCGCCCCAAGGACGTGCCCGATCAATCCGTCAAGAAACTGGGCGTGTTGGGCGCGGGCATGATGGGCGCGGGCATCGCCCTGGTGTCGGCCCAAGCGGGCATCGACGTGGTGCTGATCGACATGGACCAGGACCGGGCTGACAAAGGCAAAGCCTATGCCGAAGCGCACTGGGACAAGGGCATCAAACGCCGCAAGATCACGGAAGACAAGAAAGAAGCCTATCTGGCCAAGATCACCGCCACGCCTGACCTGTCGGCCCTGGCGGATTGCGATCTGATCATCGAAGCGGTGTTCGAAGACCCCAAAGTGAAGGCAGAGATGACCCAGAAAGTGGAAGCCGTGATCGGCGACGACTGCATCTTTGCCACCAACACGTCTACCATTCCGATCTCTGAACTGGCCAAGGCATCCAAACGGCCAGACCAGTTCATCGGCATGCACTTCTTCAGCCCGGCAGAGAAAATGCCCCTGCTGGAAATCATCAAGGGTGAAAAGACCGGCGACCGGGCCGTGGCCAAGGCGCTGGATTTCAACCGCCAAGTCCGCAAGACGCCCATCGTGGTGAACGACGCGCGGTTCTTTTACGCCAACCGCTGCATCATTCCGTACATCAACGAAGGCATCCGCATGGCCAAGGAAGGTGTGAACCTGTCCTTGATCGAAAACGGCGCGCGTCTTTTGGGCATGCCTTTGGGACCGCTGCAATTGGTGGACGAAACATCCATCGACCTTGGCGCCAAGATCGCCAAGGCCACCAAAGCCGCCATGGGGGACGCATACCCCGACGCGGCGGTGGATGAGGTGATCTTCTGGATGGAAGGTCTGAACCGTTTGGGTCGCAAAACGTCGGCCGGTTTTTATGACTATGACGAACGGGGCAAACGGACGGGTCTGTGGGACGGCTTCACCGATCAATACCCCGAAGCGGCAGACCAGCCTGACCTGACCGAAGTGCAAAACCGCCTGATGTTCGCCCAAGTCTTGGAAGCCGTGCGCGCCTTGGAAGAAAACGTTCTGCTGGACATCCGCGAAGGCGACGTGGGCGCGATCATGGGCTGGGGCTTTGCGCCGTGGTCTGGCGGTCCCCTGTCCTGGCTGGACATGGTGGGGGCACCTTGGGCTGCGGAAACCTGCGACGCACTGTCGGCCAAATTCGGCGCGCGGTTCGACACCCCTGCGTTGGTGCGCGATCTGGCGGACAAAGGCGAAGGGTTCTACGACCGGTTCGCCGCTTAAAAAAATTCTGAAACAGAATTTTGGGCAGAGCCTCTAAGAGGCTCTGTTCCATTTTTCGTTTCGAAAAATGCTAGGGCGCGTCGGCCTTGGCTGTGCGCATAACAATCACAACGCCGGTGGCCACGATGATCGCGATCCCCAGCAACCCCAAGGGCGGCACCACTTGGCCAAAGGCCAGATACGCGGTCAAGCCTGCGCTGATCAACATGGCGTATTCGAAGATGGTGACATAGGTCACTTCCCCGATCAGATAGGCCTGCATGATGAAGCCTATCCCGATCAGCGAAAAGATCGCCTGCATCACGATCCAGAACCAGACCGTTCCACTGGGCCAGACCCAGCCACGGGTCAGATACCCGTCCAGGCCGGTGGGATTGATCATCAAATACACCAGCACCGCGCCGCCCATTACCCCCATGATCGCCATGTAGGACCACAACAAGGCAAAGGCGCTTTCCCCTTCGCACCAGCGTCGGGTGACCACATTGCCAAAGGCATAACTCAGCCCTGCGGCAATGGGGATCAGGTTGGGCCATCCGAAGGCCCCAACTTCAGGCCGCAGCACCAGCATCGTCCCCACAAACCCCACCAGGGCCGCAAAAATGCGAATGGGCCCAATGGGCTGGCGGGTCCAAACTGCGCTGATGATCATCACGAAAATCGGCGCGGTGAACAGACCCGCCGCCACTTGCGCAATGGGAAAGAAGCCCAGACACCCGAAATAGATGAACATGGCGATGGACAAGAACATGTTGCGGCCCGTGACCCACCACAGCCGGTTGGGTCGCAACCGCCATCCAAAGGCCAGGCCCACGGCCAGCAACATGGGCACCGCCAGCGCACTGCGCGCGAAGTGGAATTGCCACAGGCCGACTTCGGGCGAAATCAGGACAATGACATTGTCGATGGCCCCCAAAATGCACATCCCCGACAGGATAAAACCGATGGCTGATAGGTTCTTATTCATGTCGTCGTGCCTGCCCTCTTGCCAGGGACGCTTCAAGCCTCTTTAAGACTCCGAAACAGAAGGAATGCGACATGGGCTGGATGGCGGACGAAAGCGGCTTGGACAAATGCGCGGCAAACTTTGTGCCCCTGACCCCGCTGTCGCATTTGCGGCGCGCGGCCCAGGTGTTTGCCAACCGCACAGCAGTGATCTGCGGCAGCCACACGGCGACATACAGCGAATATTACGACCGGGTCACCCGCTTGGCATCGGGCCTGGTGGCATTGGGCGTGCAGCCCGGCGATGTGGTGGCCACGGTCATTCCAAATGTCACGGCACAAATCGAAGCGTCCTTCGGCGTGCCGGCCTGCGGGGCCGTGCTGAACACCATCAACACCCGTCTGGATGCCGACACGGTGGCGTATATCTTTGACCACGGCGGCGCGAAGGTGGTGCTGGTGGACACGCAGTTTTTGCCGGTGGTGGAAGACGCCCTGGCCCGCATGGACGGCCCTGCCCCAACGCTGATCGAATGCCCCGATGTCGACGCGGGCTTTCCCGCCACGGGGCGGCATCAAACCTATGACGCGCTGCTGGCCAGTGGGTCTGCAGATTTTGACTGGATCATGCCGCAAGACGAATGGGAAAGCCTGTCGCTGAATTATACCTCTGGCACCACGGGGCGGCCCAAGGGCGTGGTGTACCACCACCGCGGCGCATATCTGATGACCATGGGCACCGTGGTCAGCTGGCGCATGGTGCTGCATCCGGTGTTTTTGGCCATCGTGCCGCTGTTTCATTGCAACGGGTGGAACCACACTTGGATGATGCCTTTGGTGGGGGGCACCGTGGTGGGGTGCCGCGATGTGTCCGCCAAAGCGATTTACGATGCCATCGGGGATCACGGCGTCACGCACTTCGGCGGCGCGCCCATTGTGCTGAACCTGATCGTGAATTCCGCCGCCGCAGACCAGCGCAGCTTTGACCACACGGTGGAAGTGTTCACCGCGGGCGCCCCCCCGGCCCCCGCCACCTTGGCCGCCATCGGGCAGATGGGTTTCAACGTAACCCAAGTGTACGGGCTGACCGAAACCTATGGCCACGTCACCGAATGCCTGTGGAATGCAGACTGGGACCCCCTGCCCCAAGACGACCGCGCCGCCATCCAAGCCCGCCAAGGCGTGGCGTTCCCGATGATGGAACGCGTCAATGTGGTGGACGACAAAAACCAACAGATTGCCCAAGACGGCACCACCCAAGGCGAAATCGTGATGCAGGGCAATGCGGTCATGAAGGGATACCTCAAAAACCCCGCCGCCACCGCCGAGGCATTTGAAGGCGGCCACTTCCATTCCGGCGACATCGCAGTGCAGCACCCCGACGGATACATCCAAATCGCCGACCGCAAGAAAGACATCATCATTTCCGGCGGCGAAAATATTTCGTCCGTGGAAGTGGAAAGCTGCTTGATGGCCCACCCCGCCGTCAGCCTGTGCGCGGTCGTGGCCAAGCCCGACGACAAATGGGGCGAAGTGCCCTGCGCGTTCATCGAATTGCTGGACGGCCACACCGCGACCGAGGCCGAGGTGATCGCCTTCGCCCGCGAACGCTTGGCGGGGTTCAAAACCCCCAAGGCCGTGGTGTTCCAAGACTTGCCAAAAACATCCACCGGCAAAATCCAGAAATTTGAGTTGCGGCAAAAAGCACGGTCGCTCTAAGGTCCAACAAGACCAGGATGGAATTGCCTGAACAGGATCGGGCCGCAAATGACTGCTTTGTCACGCTACGAACGGCTGGAAGCGCCCGCCCGCTTGGGTCGCGTGCACACGGGTGCAGCGCAAGATGTGGAAGACGTGCAAAATGTGATCGTCAGCCTGGGCAAAACCACCCTGACCGTGTCCACATTGGCGGGCCAACCCATGGATCATTGGGACCTGGGCACCGTGTCCATCGCCAAAACGAAAGCCAAAACCAAAGACGGCGTCTGCCACGTGCGTCCCGATCCCGGATCAGACGATGTGCTGATCTTGGACGACCCCGATATGATCCAAGCCCTGTCCCTGGTGGTAAGCGCCGCCACCCGCGCCCGACGCGCACCCAAACGCCGACGCGCATGGCGGTGGGGTGCGGGCAGCGTCTTGGTGGCCGCAGGCGTGGTGCTGGGGGCCGCCGTTGTCTTCAAAGCCAATGTCGCAGGTTGGGTCGGCCCCGGCCAAAAGGCGCAGATGGCGCAAACCACCCTGGCGGCCACGGGGGCTGATCTGTGCACCGCGCCCGATGCCCGGTCGGTGTTGGACAGCCTGGAACGGCACATGGCAGTGCGCGTGTCCGTGGCGCGCGACGCAGCCGTGCCGCTGCAGGCCCTGCCCGATGGCCGCGTGGTGCTGTCCGGGTCCGCGCTGCAAGACTTGACTGATCCCGCGGCCCTGGCGGGTGTGCTGGCCGCCGCCAACATCCACCTGGCCGCAAACCCGCCCTTGGCCACTGTGGTGGATGGGCTGTCCTTGGCACAAACCGCCCGCCTGGTATTCCAGGCCGACACAACGCCCGCCCCCTTGGTGCCCATCGCATTGGGGGACGTGCCTGCCGCCCTGTTGGCGCAGGACTTGGCGGTCAAAGGCCTGCCCGCTTTATCCGCCGCTGACGGGTTGCGCGCATTGGGGTTCGACGGCTTGGCCGCTGAAACAGAACGCCTGGGGCGCGACAGCAAAAACGCCGCCCTGGATATCCCGGACGGCGCTTGGTTGGCATTTCAAAGCAGTTGCGAACCTTCGGCTTAACGCACCACCGATGCACTTAGGCCTGCAGCCCGGGCGCGGCCCAAGGCGTTTTGGATCGACCGCTGGTCCGAATAGGGCCCGATCAGCACAACGCTGCGCGTGCGGCCGACCCCAACTTTGGCTGGCAAGCCCTGGCGGCGCAGCGCATTGGCTGCGCGCGCAGCTTGGTTTTGGGTCGCAAAGCTGCCCGCCTGGACATAGCTTGCGGCCCCACTGCCCGCCGGGCTGACCACAACGCGTTTGGACCCGTTGTTCAAACCGCGCTGTTTGTTCAGGCGATCATCGTCCCACACTTCGCGGTATCCGTCCGCGGGGCGTGTGGTGCGGGTGCCGACAACCCGGTCATTGGGGTTGGGGCCGGTCCATGCGGGGGGATATTGCTTTTGCTGGCGGCTGGTGATGACCGCTTTGGGTTTGCGTTCCGTGACCGTGACGGCCTGGGTTGCGCCGCCCGTGCTGGTGACCTGGGTGACACGGTTGTTGGGGGTCCACTGCTGTGGGCCGCAACGCACGCCGGGTCCGGTGTTGATGTACGCTTGGCTGCTGGCGGACGCGCCGGGACAAGCGCTGGTGCCTGACCGCGTGGTCACAGATGGCGCGGGCGCTGTTTGAACGGGCACAGGGGCCGGGGCACGAACCACGCGGGTGGCGGGCTGTTGCACAGGGGCCGCCGGGCGGGTCTGAACGCGGCGCACGGGCAGCGGGTTTTCCACTTGGGCTGGCCGGGTTGCGCGCGCCAAGGTGGGTGCCAAGCCGCACAATTGTTCGCGCGACCGGGTCACCCGGGGCACCCAAGTGGTCACGCCGCGACCGGCGCGGATATACGCGCAGCCACGGCTGTCCACATATTGGGCACCGGTATAGGATGCGGGGGGCAATTCAGCGGGCGGCGGGATATCTTGGATCCCCTGTGCTTGCAGATTTGTTGCAGCAAACGCCGCAGCGCAAACCAAACCGATAAAAGCGAAACGCGCCATTATTTTGCCCCCAATAACTGTGTGCCTTTTATCGCCCGATTCCAGGAATCAGTAAAGGCTGGTGGCTATGCCGTACCATACATTCTGTCCCCTGCATCCCCTAAACCTGGTATAATGTACCCGTTTTCGTTCAACTTATTGTCTATTGCGGCTGTAACGATGGGAACATCGGGGTGGCGGTCTTGCATGACCGCGACGCCTTCGGGGGCCGCCAGAAGGCACAAAAAGAGGATGTTTTGGGCCCCCGATTTTTTCAGCAGATCAATGGCCGCACAGGACGAATTTCCCGTGGCCAGCATCGGGTCCACCACGATGACGGGCCGCTGATCAATCGCCTGGGGCACTTTGTAGTAGTACTGCACCGGCTGCAGGGTGTCTTCGTCACGGTACAGCCCGACAAACCCCACCCGCGCGGACGGGATCAATTCCAAAATGCCGTCCAACAACCCGTTGCCCGCGCGCAAAATGGAAATCAGCGCCAGCTTCTTGCCGCTGATATGGGGCATGGGTTGGGTTTCCAGCGGTGTGTCCACCAGGCGCATTTCCAGCGGCAAATCGCGCGTCACCTCATAGGCCAGAAGATGGCTGATTTCGCGCAGCAACTGGCGGAACTGATTGGACGGCGTGGTCTTGTCGCGCATCAAGCTTAGCTTGTGTTGCACCAGCGGGTGATCGACGACGGTAACGGTCATGTTGCTTCCAATCTTTTGCGTAACTCTGCTTTGGTGGCGGCATCGCAAAACGCAGCGTCCAGGGCGGTCTGGTTCAGCTGCGCAAAATCATCCGCCCCCCACCCAAAAGTGCGTTCCAGGTTGTCCCATTCGGCAGTCATGTCGGTGTGAAAAAACGGCGGGTCGTCGGTGGACACTGTGACGGGAACCCCCGCATCGCGCAGCCGCGCCACGGGGTGGTCTTCGGGCCTGTTGTACACCCCCAACACCAGATTGCTGCCGGGGTTGGTTTCCAAAACGATACCGTGGTCAGCCAAGCGCCGCACCAAATCGGGGTCCTCTATGGCGCGCACGCCGTGGCCCACGCGTTCCACCCGCAAATCATCCACCGCTGCCGCCACTTCAGCCGGGCCACGCCATTCCCCGGCGTGGGTGGTCAAGCGCAAGCCCGCCTCGCGCGCCATATCGAAGCCATAGGCGAAGTCTTTTTGCTGCCCCACCGTTTCAGCGCCGCCCATGCCGAACCCCACGATGAAGTCGCCCGCCGTTTCTGCCGCGCAGCGCGCCGCCCCTTTGGCCACGTCCGGGCCCAAATGGCGGATGCAGGTGACAATGCCGCGCAAGGTCACGCCGTCCACATGGGCGTCTTGCATGGCCGCCAGAAAATCGCGCCAGGCCGCCAAATCCCCGCCGCCGCAAAAGTCGGGACTGACGAAGGTTTCCGCATAGATCACATTGTGTTCGGCCAACTGTTCCAGCACCGTTTGCGTCAAACGGCGGAAATCTTCCGGCGTTTGCAGTGCCTGGGTGGCGGCTTCATAAATCTTCAAAAATTCATCAAACCCGTGGAACGCATAGTTCCCACCCGCGTCAAATATCCCGCGAATGTCGATGGATTTTTCAAACGCCAATTGACGGATGAAGGCGGGCGGCGCGGCCCCTTCCAGGTGCAAATGCAATTCCAACTTGGGGTGGTTTTTCCAACTCATGCCTGTGATCCGCCCTGCGCCGCGTCAATGTTCAAATGCTTCAATACCATGGCCCCCACATCTTGAAACCCGATGTCGCCGATCCGGCCCCGCGGCCCCCCCAACACCAAGACAGGCACCCGTTCGCGGGTGTGATCCGTGCCGCGCCAGGTGGGGTCGTTGCCGTGATCGGCGGTGAAAATCACCAGATCCCCGTCGCGCCGCGCCGCCAGCACCCGCGCCACGGCCGCGTCGAACCATTCCAAGTGTCGGGCATAGCCTTCCACGTCGCGGCGGTGGCCATAGTGGGTGTCGAATTCCACAAAATTGGCAAAGACCAGCGCCCCGTCGGGGGCTGTGGCAAATTCGTCTTGCAGATGGTCCATCAAGGTGGCGTCGGGGCCTTTGCGGCACCGATCTATGCCGCGCATGGAAAAGATGTCGCCGATCTTGCCGATGCCGTGGACCGCGCGCCCGGCCCCTTGGGCAATGTCGCAAATGGTTTGCCCTGGCGGGGGAATGGCGAAATCCTTGCGGTGCGCTGTGCGCTGCCAGCCGCCGCCATCTGCGGCCAAAAACGGGCGCGCAATGACCCGCCCCACCTTCATGGCGTGCAACATCGGCGCCAAAACCCGGCACAGATCGTAAAGCCGATCCAACCCAAACGCGTCCTGATGGGCGGCGATCTGAAACACGCTGTCGACAGAGGTATAGCAAATCGGCCAGCCCGTCTGCAGATGCTGATCGGCGAAATCATCAATCACCTGCGTGCCCGACGCATGGCAATTGGCCAAGCTGCCGCCTGCAAAATCGTGCACGGCGGCCATCACTTCGGGCGGAAACGCGGGCGTGGTGTTGGGAAAGATGTGCCAATCCCACGGCACCGGCACCCCGGCCAATTCCCAATGCCCCGACGGCGTATCTTTGCCCTGGGACACTTCTGTGGCCACGGCCCAGCCCCCTTGGCTGGCGGTCCATGGCACGTCAACGCCGGTGGACTGTCGCATCACCTCGCCCAATCCCAGACTGGCCAAGGTGGGCACTTTCAACTGGCCCCGCGCCTGCCAGATATGGCCCAGCGTGTCGGCCCCTGCATCGCCAAAATCGGCCGCATCCGGCGCGCCACCGCAGCCGACACTGTCCAATACAATCAAAAACGCACGGGTCATGGCATCAGTCTTTCGTGGATCAGCGGAACGGGATCGGGCGCCGTGCCCGCCAAACGGATGCTGGCGCGCACGGTGTCGGCGGCGTGGCGCGCGGCGTCGTCTGATCGCGCGTGCACCAGCGCCAGCGGCTGCCCCTTTTGGACATACTGCCCCAAGCGCACCACCTGCCCCAGCCCCACACCGTGATCAATCCGGTCGGTTTCCGCCGCGCGCCCCCCACCCAAGCGCACCACCAGTTCGCCCAGCGCCTTGGCGTTCATATCAGCCACAAAGCCCGCCACCGGGGCTGTCACTTCGGTGGCAGGTCCCAAATCGACATAGTCTTGCCAGCGGTCGATAAAATTTGACGGCCCGCCTTGGGCGGCGATCATCTTGCCAAAAGCCTCGACCGCTGAACCATCTTGCAGCGCGCGCCGCAGGGTTTGCGCGCAGGCGGCTTCGTCTTGATCCACCACAGCGGACAAAACGCTGGCCCCCAGCGCCACCACCAGGTCCACGAAGTCCCCTTGCCCGGTCTTAAATGCCTCCATCACGGCGGCGATTTCCACGGCATTGCCGATGGCGGGCAACAGGGGTTGGTTCATATCTGTGATCAGCGCCGTCGTGGGGCAGCCCGCCCCATTGGCCGTGTCCACCAGGGCTTGGGCCAAGGCGCGGGCGTCGTCCAAGTCCTGCATCACAGCACCTGTGCCCACCTTCACGTCCAAGACCAAAGCCCCCAAACCGGCGGCCAGTTTTTTGGACAGGATCGACGCGGTGATCAAATCCAACGACCGCACCGTTCCCGTCACATCGCGCACGGAATAAAGGCGGCGGTCCGCCGGGGCGATGTCCGGGGTGGCGGCCACGATGGCACAGCCGCAGGCCGCCACCGTTTGGCGAAACCGGTCTGGCGGCAAGGCGGTGGCCAGTCCAGGGATGGCTTCCAATTTGTCCAAGGTGCCGCCGGTGTGGCCCAATCCGCGCCCCGAAATCATCGGCACAAAGGCCCCGCAACTGGCCAACAGCGGGGCCAACATCAAGGACACCGCGTCGCCCACACCGCCGGTGGAATGTTTGTCGATGACCGGGCCCGGCACATCCCACGTCAGGCACACCCCGCTGTCGCGCATGCCTGTGGTCAGGGCCACGCGGGCGGCATCGTCCAACTGCGTTTTGCACACCCCCATGGCAAAGGCCCCCACTTGCGCGTCTGTAACCGCAGGGTCGCCCAAGATTTTTGCGAAGGCGGCCATGTCCTGGGGCGATGGGACCGCCCCGTCGCGCAGGCGTTCAAGAAAGGCGCGCACCTGCATTCAGGTGCCACTGTCCAAATGGTCGCGCCCAAACGCCCCGGGCAACAGGTCGGCCACGGTTTGCACATGGGTCTGCCCGTCTAACGTGGCCATGGTGACGCGCACATCACCGCTTGCAAATTCCGCCAGTTTTTGGCGGCACCCGCCGCAGGGCGGCACCGGTGTGTCCGAACTGCCGATGACTGCGACCTCCGTTATCACCCGTTGGCCTGCGGCGCACATGGCTGCAATGGCCCCCGCTTCGGCGCAGGTGCCTTCGGGATAGGCCACATTTTCCACGTTGCAGCCCACGAAGATGTCGCCGCTTTGCGTGCGCACCGCCGCCCCCACCAGATAGTTTGAATAGGGCGCGTGGGCGTTTTGGCGCACCGCGCTGGCGGCTTCGATCAAATCATCACTCATGCCCGTACTGTCCCGCCAAAACCCGCGACAGGCAAGGCCCAAGGTGGGTCACGTCGCTTGGGTTTTGAAGGTCCCGGGCAAGGCCACCTCCAGATATGTAAAATCCGACGCCGTGGATTTGAACTGCGCCGCGCGATTGGGCGGCAGCACAAAGGCATCACCCGCGGCGATGGCGTGGTCGTCTTGGCCGTGCGCTGTCAAAACGGCGGACCCGTCCAGCACGAAGCCGAACAAAATCTCTGCGTCTTGGACCACGGCTGGGCACGGGCCGTCCCCTACGGTCACGATTTGCACGGCGGCCACCCCGCCCGTGTTGGCCGCGATGCCGGTTTCTTTGGCCACAAGGCCTGGGATGCGGTGCGGGGTCCAGTCCACGTCGGCGGCCTTGAAGTGGACAAACCGCTGGCCATCAAACAGCCGGTCTGGGTCCAAAGTGGCGGTGGGCAAGTCCATCGCGTGGTCGATGGTGGTGACGTGTTCTGCGGGCACGCCGATTTCGATCACCTCTATGTTGTCGGACGCATACAGAACGCGGTGGCGGATTTCGGGCGGTTGGATCACGCAATCGCCCGCGTGCAACCGAAACGGCGGGCCTTGGTCTTCATAGACCAGATCGACCCAGCCCTTGTAACAGTAAATCAGCTGAAACCCGACAGAATGATAGTGCACCATATCCGGCACCGGGCCGCCGTCTGGAATGCGGATGTGGCTGGCAATGATCGATCCCCCCAACCGCGACGGGATCAAATCGCGGTACTGCATGCCCGCGCGCCCCACGACCCAGGCCGCTTGGTCGGTCAAGCGGCGGACGACAAATTCATCGACCGGACGCGGGATTTCCAGGGGCGGATCGGACGCCACGATGCAAATCTGCGTGCCGCCTGGGGCCGTCAGTGCGGTTTGTCCGTCCGCAATCAGCACCGGGTCGTCGCACACCAACCGCACTGTCCCTGTCGCAGAAACGCTGCTGTCCAGGACCAGCTTCAACCCGAAGCCCGAAAGATGCGCCACGCGCGGATCGTCGGCGGGGTAAATCGCGTCCATGCGAAAGCCCAAGGTCTTGGTGAAAAACCCAATGTCGCCTTGCAGATCGTGTGTGCCCAACGCGACTTCAGCCCGGATATTTTGCATGTGCTGGCGCCCCCGACTTACTTGATGATGCGCAAGGTCAAAGTGTCGCGCGCGCCTGGCAGCTGGACCCGCAACGCGGTGGGCGACGTCCAGACCATTTCAGCGCAATCGCGGGCTTGGTTCAACGTCTGGCCGGTAAACATTAGACACAAGGAGCTGTCGATGACCTGCCAACGCAAGGTCCGTTTGCCACCCGACGCGATGGTGGCAACGCCTGTGCCATCCGCATTCAGCCTCAATTGACCAAGCGCGCCGCCCCTGGGACCGATCAGCGCAAGGGTGCGTCCCGACAAGCGCGCTTGCGCGTCGGCCTGAGAAATTTCTTGGCCTGCGGGCCCCGCGTCACAGGCCGCCAACAGCAGACACACCATCACACCCAAAACCGCCCGAACCATCAGACACCTTCCGCAAATTTCCAAGCCTTGGCGCGCACACTGCCTGCAAACACAGCCCATGGAAAGCCCCCATGGGTGCCATCGCATGGCATCTTGAAATCAGAGCGCAATCACTGCATCACATTGCCCATGCGGCAGGGAGACACGCCATGAGCTATGCATCCATTTACGACGGCTGGAAGGCGGACCCGGAAGGGTTCTGGATGGCGGCGGCGGGTGCCATTGATTGGGACAGTCCCCCCACCAAAGCGCTGTGGGACGACGCGGCACCGCTGTACGAATGGTTCAAAGATGCCCGGGTGAACACCTGTTACAACGCCGTGGACCGGCACGTGGAAAACGGGCGCGGCGATCAGACGGCCATCATCTATGACAGCCCGATGACCGGCACGCAATCCAAGCTGACCTTTGCCGACTTGCAAACCCAAACCGCGTCCCTGGCGGGCGGATTGGTGGCCAAGGGCGTGGGCGCAGGCGACCGGGTGATCATATACATGCCCATGGTGGCCGAAGCGCTGGTGGCCATGTTGGCCTGCGCGCGCATCGGGGCCATCCATTCGGTGGTGTTCGGCGGGTTCGCGGCGGCCGAATTGGCCGTGCGCATCGACGACGCCACCCCCAAAGCCATCATCGCGGGATCGTGCGGGTTGGAACCGGGGCGCGTGGTGGAATACAAACCCCTGCTGGACGGGGCCATAGATTTGGCCAGCCACACGCCAGACTTCTGCGTGATCTTGCAGCGCGCGGAATGCGCAGCGGACATGGGCCCGCGCGACGTGGATTGGCACGAATTCCAGGCCGACGTGGCCCCTGCCCCCTGCACGCCTGTGGCGGGCGATCACCCGGCTTATATCCTCTATACCTCTGGCACGACGGGGCAGCCCAAGGGCGTGGTGCGCCCCACCGCTGGCCATTTGGTGGCGCTGCAGTGGACCATGAAGAACATCTATGACGTGGACCCGGGCGATGTGTTTTGGGCCGCGTCAGACGTGGGCTGGGTCGTGGGGCATTCCTACATCTGTTACGCCCCCCTTATTGCGGGCAACACCACCATCGTGTTCGAAGGCAAACCCATCGGCACGCCGGATGCGGGCACCTTTTGGCGGGTGATTTCGGAACACAATGTCAAATGCCTGTTCACCGCCCCCACGGCGTTTCGCGCCATCAAACGCCAAGACCCCCAGGGCGCATTCGTCAAAGGGTACGATATGTCGTGCTTGAAATCGCTGTTCTTGGCGGGCGAACGGTCCGACCCGGACACCATCGAATGGGCGCAAGACCAGTTGGGCGTGCCTGTGATTGACCACTGGTGGCAGACCGAAACCGGATACACCATCGCGGGCAATCCTTTGGGAATCGAACATCTGCCCGTCAAAATCGGATCCCCCACGGTGGCCATGCCCGGATACGACGTGCAAATTCTGGACGACGGCGGCCATGAAGTGCCGCGGGGCGACTTGGGGGCCATTGCGGTTAAGCTGCCCCTGCCGCCCGGCACGTTGCCCACGCTTTGGAATGCCGAAGACCGTTTTGTGAAATCTTACCTGACCACCTTCCCCGGATACTATGAAACCGGGGACGCGGGCATGATGGACGATGACGGGTATCTTTACATCATGGCGCGCACCGATGACGTGATCAACGTGGCGGGCCACCGCCTGTCGACCGGCGGGATGGAAGAGGTTCTGGCGTCCCACCCCGATGTGGCGGAATGCGCGGTGATCGGCGTGACGGATGCTTTGAAGGGGCAACTGCCCTTGGGGTTCGTGTGCTTAAACGCAGGCATCGACCGGGACCCGGCAGATGTGGTGGGCGAAGTGGTGGCGCTGGTGCGCGACAAGATCGGGCCTGTGGCCGCGTTCAAATTGGCCTGCGTGGTGGACCGCTTGCCCAAGACGCGGTCTGGCAAAATTCTGCGCGGCACAATGGTGTCCATCGCCGACGGCAAGGATTACAAAATGCCCGCCACCATCGACGACCCTGCAATTTTGGGGGAAATTGAAGCCGCCCTAAAAACCCTGGGCTATGCAGGGGGCTGATCCCGCGCGGAAACTGACACAGTTTCCGCATCAGAGTCTCGCAGAGACTCTGCCCCGATTTCTGTCACAGAAATCGCAGCGCGCGGGGGCGGCACAAAAGGGTTAAAAATTCCTGAAGCGCCCGCACGCGTGGTGGTTGACTGTGTAATTTCAGGGACTTACCCCCACTTTGTTTCGCGTGCGAAACATTTTTTTCTACGAAAAAAACATGTCGGCATAGGCGTCCATGGGTGCGGGCGGACCGTCGTCCACCACGTCCAACAATCGGATGGACCGCCCATCCCCCAGGTCCAAAAGAAGGTCGGTGTCCGCGTCCACCCGGGCATGTCCCAGCAGGAAGTCTGCGGCGGCGGCGGGGTCTGGGATGGCGGTGTCGGCCAAATCGATGCGGTCTTCGCCCAAGGTGAAGTCGCGGATCACGTCGTGGCCGCTGTCGCCAGAAAACCGGAAGACATCGCCGTGGTGCCCCCCCACCAGGGTGTCGTTTCCGGCCCCGCCATCAATCGTGTCCCGGCCCCAGGCCCCGTCGATGCGGTTGTCGCCGGCGTTGCCCATCATCAGATTGGCGCGGCCATTGCCCGTGGCGCGCAGATCATCGGTGCCCATCAGGTACAGGTCTTCCAGGTGCTGGGAATGGTTGCGCAGCGAAACATCGACGTGGGCGTGCACTTGGTCGTGGCCTTGGTCGGCCCGTTCCACCAGCCGGTCCAGGGGGCTGGACACAACGAAGGTGTCGTCGCCTTGGCCGCCATCCAGCAGGTTGCGCCCGTCACCGCCGATCAGCGTGTCGTTGCCCCACATGCCGAACAGGCGGTTGTCGCCAGCGTTTCCTTCCAGCAGGTTGTGCCGCCCGTTGCCCACGCCGCGCAGGTCATCGTCCCCCACCAGGGTTAAGTTTTCCAAGCGCTGGCTGTGGTCGCGCAAGCTGAAATCGACGGAACTGAGGACCACGTCCGTGCCGGTGCCGCGCGGTTCAAATATTGTGTCTTCGAAGTGATCCACAACATAGGTGTCCGCCTGGGGTGATCCGATCCAATGGTCCGCTGCGGGGGATTGCGGCGCTGTATCCGCGGGGGGTGGCAAGGCGTCCACCAAGGCCCGGGCCAGGTCATCTTCAAAGCCCGCGCTGTAGTGCAAGTGGTCGCGAAACGCGGCGTCTGGGGTCAGGCCCAGTGCGGCCATCAGGGCGTCCGGGTCGACGGATGTGATGGCGTCCAGATCGGCCAGGATGTCTTGCTGCGAAATGATCGTGTCCCAATGGGCGCGCGCGGCGGCGGCGGGGGCGGTGTTGGCCAGTTCGGACAAAACGATGGCCATGTCGTCGAACCCGTGGTCCGCGCCCACGCGGTCGGTCAGCAGGTCCGACACCGTCACCACCAGGTTCAAAAAATCGTCTGAATAGGTTTGCGCATCGGCGATGGGATAGGTGTCCGCTTCCCCTTGGACCCAAATCATGCCCGCCAGAAAACCGCCTTCGGTGTTTTCCAAAACCTGGGCCGTGGCGTCGGCCAATTGGGTGGGCATTTCAGAACTGGCGTGCCAGTCCAGGCCCGGTCTTTTGAACACCAAAGGCGCGCCGCCGGCAAAGGATGTGGCCAAGGCGTATCCGCCGGATCCAAAGCGCGCGTCCAGTGCGGCCACCACGCTGTCGTGCAACACGCCAGCGTTGCTTTGCCCGGCCAGAACAAACACAGGTACAGACATTTTTCCCCCAAAAACTGCTTGGCGGGCAGCTTGGGGGTTTGGCGTTTACATCGGCTTTAAGCGGGCTTGGAAAAGTGGTTCAAATTCTATGGATATCGGCCCTAGGACAGGCTGGATTGCAGGGCGGCCAGCATCAATTTACCCATGGCCGCATTCGCGTGAAGCACATCATCTTCTTCTTGTACGTATTTGATATTGAGGCGTTTTGCACCCTTGCGAAACTTGCTTTTTGTCAGGAACCCTTGGGCCACCGTGCTGGCCGGTTGCACCAAACATTCAAGCGCTGAAAAATCACCGAAGGCCGCGGCAATGGCCTGCGTGACGGCCTGTGCGTGAAACGCCCCTTCGCCCCATTTGGCGGTATTTTTGAACGCCCCCCACTTTGGGTGGGTCAAAATATCTTCCGACGGCAGCGGTTGGGGCAGCAGCCGGATGGGGCAATCAGTGACGCCCCGGATGTGGCGGACATAGCGCATGGCTTGGCCGTCCAACACGCTGTGGCGCAGGGTTTCGGCCACCAAGGCTTGGGACACAGGCGTGCGCCAGGGTGCCGCCAACGGGTCCGGTTTCCATTCCAAAATTCGGTGCTTCTGGGTCAATGGCACGGCGCTGAACACCGACGTGGTCATCCCCACCAAAACGATAGCGTCATAGTCCGTAAGCGTGACGGTTTCTGGCATCCCCAAAGTGTCCAAGGCCGCGCGCAATTTGGGATCTTCGGCGGTGATCTTTGCGCCGTCAAACGCCGCCCCCACGGGGCCGCGACCGGCCTGGGCAAAGAACGTCACGTCCAATCCGTCCCCGCCCCCTTGGCTGAGGGCATCGGCCACCATGGCGGCGTGGGAATTGCCGATCATCAACAGCTTCATGATTTTGCAAACGCCTCTAGCATGGCTTCTTCGCAGATCAGATCATCCTGCGCCTGTGCGGCATCGGACGCGGCGTCCACTTTGGGCGCTTGGCCGGTCATGTCGCCGTTCATCAGCGCCTTGTAGCTGGCAAAGAAAAGATACATCACCGTGTCCACACCTTCGGGCTTCACCGACCGCAAATTGTCTTCATAGAACTGGCCCGCAAAGGGTGCCCCCGTGATGATTTCAAAAGATGGGAAATAATCCACCCCGTCGTGATCTTCTGCGGCGTCCTGGGCGGCAGCGCGCAGAACTGATTTGGAATATGTGGTGGCCTGCAACACGTGGCGGTCAGACGCGGTGGCGGTCAGCGGCACGGGCGACACGGTAAACAGAAACTTCAGGTTCGGATTAACCGCCCGCAACGCCATGATGATGGCATCCAGATCGGCGCGCACATCGGGATAGCGCATGTTCCAAAACCTGTGCTTGGCGGCGTCATAGGTGCCCGCGATGGTGCCTGGGGCTGTGGGGAACACGCGCCCCGTATCCACGTCCTGCCAGGTTTCGGTCAGCCCCAAGGTGAAGACCAACACGTCCAATTCCGCAAACATTTTGGTCACGTTGCGCAGATGGGCGCGGCGCGCTTCGCGGACGTGGGCCGGGCTGTCCAGCCCGTGGGGTTCCACATTGGGGCGCAGGGCGTCGTAAAACCGCCCGTCTTTTTGCCACGCCACACCGGCGGGCACGGTGTTGGTCACGCAATCATTCACCAATTCCAAACATTGCCGGGTGGTATAAACGTTGCCGTAGCGGGCCGAAAAGATGTTGAAGCCAAAGGTCTTGGCCACGGCATCGGGGACCGATGGTGGGGCCGGTTCCGCGTCATAGAACCCTGCCCCAGCAGCTTTCAAAAACCGCCCGATGTGTTGGGCAAAGCAGCTGCCGATGGTGCCGATTTTCATATCGGGGGTGATGTCGAAAGACGGGTGAAACAGGTTCAGAATGTCAAAATCTTCAGCCCCGCGACACAGCTTCCAAAAGGCATGATCGGGCAGATTACTGTACGGCATGGATGCCCCTTTCTTCGGCGGGCCCGCTTTGGGGCGTCACACAAACTGTTCTTGCAACAATCGTTCTTCCAGCCCGTGGCCGGGATCAAACAGCAACCGGTGGGTCACGTCTGGGTGGCTGACGATTTCCACCTGCACCACGTCGCGCACCGACCGGCTGTCGGCGTCGGCCATGACGGGGCGTTTGGCGGGGTCCATCACTTCAAAGCGGACCTTGGCGGATTTGGGCAACAGCGCCCCGCGCCACCGACGGGGGCGAAACGCAGCCATGGCCGTCAGGGCCAGCACATCAGACCCGATGGGCAAGATCGGACCGTGGGCGGAATAGTTATAGGCGGTGGACCCCGCAGGCGTGGCCACCAAAGCGCCGTCGCAGGCCAGTTCGGGCATGCGCAAACGGTCGTCCACATAGATGCGCAGCTTGGCTGCCTGGGGGCCTTGGCGCAGCAGCGACACTTCGTTGATGGCGATGGCTTTGTGCACGGTGCCGTTCACGCAAGTCGCGGTCATGGACAGCGGATTTATCTGCGCCTCTTCGGCGGCGGCCAGGCGCACCAGCAGGTCGTCTTGGGAAAATTCGTTCATCAAAAAGCCCACGGTGCCCCGGTTCATGCCGTACACCGGGACCGGCAAATCCTGGGTCTGGTGCAGCACTTGCAGCATGAACCCGTCGCCCCCCAGGGCCACGATCACTTCGGCCTGATCCACGGGGCACGTGCCGTACCGCCCTTCAAAGACCGCCAGTGCGGTCTGTGCGGTTTCAGCCTCGCTTGCCAGAAAGGCGATTTTGTTGCGCTGTGCCATGGGCTGCCCTTTTCGATCTTTGAACCGTGCAACGCGCCGCCGTGAAAAACAACCCAGCAGGCCCTGTGTCGCACCACTAAATCATTGCGCCCCGGCACCGACTTTCCTATGGGAAACGCAGCTTAAACTTCAAAGGACGGACACCATGACCGCGCCCACCGACATCCAAACCTTTTTCAACACCCCTGTCGCCGACAGCGACCCCGCACTGTTCGGGGCCATCGAACAGGAATTGGGCCGCCAACGCGACGAGATCGAGTTGATCGCGTCTGAAAACATCGTGTCGCGCGCGGTGCTGGACGCCCAAGGGTCCATCATGACCAACAAGTATGCCGAAGGGTATGCGGGGCGGCGGTATTACGGCGGGTGCCAGTTCGTGGACATTGCGGAAAACCTGGCGATTGAGCGGGCGTGCGAATTGTTCGGGTGCGGCTTTGCCAACGTGCAGCCGAATTCCGGCAGCCAGGCCAACCAAGGCGTGTTCCAAGCGCTGTTGAAGCCCGGCGATACCATCCTGGGCATGTCTTTGGACGCAGGTGGGCACCTGACCCACGGCGCGGCCCCCAACCAGTCGGGCAAGTGGTTCAACGCCGTGCAGTACGGCGTGCGCAAGCAAGACAATATGCTGGACTATGACCAGGTGGCAGAATTGGCCGCAGAACATAAGCCCCAGATGATCATCGCCGGTGGATCTGCTGTGCCGCGCCAAATCGATTTCGCCAAAATGCGCGAAATCGCGGACAGTGTGGGGGCGTATCTGCACGTGGATATGGCCCACTTTGCGGGGCTTGTGGCGGCGGGCGAACACCCCAGCCCCTTCCCCCACGCCCATGTGGCCACCACCACCACGCACAAAACCCTGCGCGGCCCGCGCGGCGGTATGATCCTGACCAATGACGAAGCGTTGGCCAAGAAGTTCAACTCTGCCATCTTCCCAGGGATCCAAGGTGGCCCGTTGATGCACGTCATCGCGGCCAAGGCCGTGGCCTTTGGTGAGGCGCTGCAGCCGTCGTTCAAGACATATATCAAGAACGTGGTGAACAACGCCCAAGCGCTGTCTGATCAACTGATCAAAGGCGGGTTGGACACTGTGACCCACGGCAC
>JAHDDS010000114.1 GCA_020629235.1 Planktomarina sp. | reverse complement strand
GCCCCCGTGATTTACCGCAACACGCCCCAGTGGTTTGCGGCCATTGATAAGCCCGTGGGGGACGGCCAGGACCAGCACGGCACCACCATTCGTGAACGGGCGTTGACGGAAATTGACAACGTGAACTGGCACCCCAAATCGGGGCGCAACAGGCTGCATTCCATGATGGAAGCCCGCCCGGATTGGGTGCTGTCGCGCCAGCGCGCCTGGGGCGTTCCGCTGACTTGTTTCACCCGCAAAAACACCCTGCCGACCGACCCGAATTTCCTGCTGCGAAACGAGGCTGTGAACGCCAGAATTGCAGAGGCGTTCGAGGCGGAAGGCGCTGACGCCTGGTACGAAGACGGGGCCAAAGACCGCTTCTTGGGGGGGTTGGAAAACCCCGATGATTTCGACCAAGTGTTTGATATCCTTGACGTTTGGTTTGATTCCGGGTCCACCCACGCCTTTGTTTTGCGCGACCGGGAAGACGGCACCGAAGACGGCATCGCGGATGTGTACATGGAAGGCACCGACCAGCACCGCGGCTGGTTTCATTCGTCGCTTTTGCAGTCATGTGGCACCAACGGGCGGGCGCCATACCGCAACGTGGTGACGCATGGGTTTACGCTGGATGAAAAGGGCCTGAAGATGTCCAAATCCATCGGCAACACCATCGTGCCAGAAGAGATCGTAAAGCAATATGGCGCGGACATTTTGCGGCTTTGGGTGGCCCAAACGGATTATACCGCCGACCAGCGGATCGGGCCGGAAATCCTGAAAGGTGTGGCTGACAGTTATCGCAGATTGCGCAATACCTTCAGGTACTTACTGGGCAACCGGGTGGAAGGCACAGCCCCCATGGATGCCGCCGATATGCCAGAGTTGGAACGCTGGGTGCTGCACCGTTTGGCGCAGTTGGATGCGCAGGTGCAAGACCGGTATAAGGCCTTCGATTTCCAGGGTGTGTTTCAGGCTGTGTTCACCTTCGCCACGGGCGAACTGTCGGCGTTTTATTTCGACATCCGCAAGGACGCTTTGTACTGCGACGGCACCACGCCGCGCCGTCAAGCGGCACGCCATGTTTTGGACCTGGTGTTGGAACGGTTGAACGCCTGGCTGGCCCCGATTTTGGTCTTCACCATGGAAGAAGTTTGGTTGGAACGATCGGGGGGCGAAAGCTCTGTCCATTTGCAGGACATGCCGGACACGCCGACCGATTGGTTGGACGATGCTTTGGCGGAAAAATGGGCCACAATCCGGCAGGTGCGCCGCGTCGTCACCGGCGCGTTAGAGGTGGAACGCCGCGAAAAAACCATCGGGTCCAGCCTGGAGGCGGCACCAGATGTTTACGTGTCTTCTGAGGTGGCAGAAATCCTGCAAAGCATTGATTTTCAAGACGTTTGCATCACCTCTGCCGTCAATGTGATTGCGGGCGACGCGCCGGAAAATGCCTTCACTTTGGAAGACACACCGGGTGTCGGCGTGGTGTTCCAGAAGGCGGTGGGCAACAAGTGCCAGCGGTCTTGGAAAATCCTGCCAGAGGTGGGCAAATTCGATCCCCCAGACGTGACGCAGCGCGATGCAGAAGCCCTCAAAGAGATGGGGTTGTAAGCGCCGCCGATGGTCTTTCAACGCGGCGTTCCCAGCCCCTTGGGCGATCTGACCATTTTGGGGGACGGCGTGTTTGTGACGGCCCTGAAATGGGGCGCGTCGCAGGGCCAAGATGATGACCCGGTCCTGGTGGAAGCGGGCCGTCAGTTGGGCGAATATTTTGGCGGGCAGCGGCAGGATTTTGACCTGCCGCTGCTGCCCCAGCCGACGGAATTTGCCGCCCGATTTCAGGCTGCATTGAACGCAATTTCCTTTGGCCACACCCGCACCTATGGCGAATTGGCAGCGGACTTGGGCGTGTCGCCCCAGGCCATTGGCCAGGCCTGCGGGGCGAATAAAATCCCCATCATCGTGCCCTGCCACCGGGTGTTGGGGGCGGACAATTTGGGTGGATATTCCGGCGACGGCGGGATCGACTCCAAGGTCTGGTTGTTGCGCCACGAAGGGGCAGGGGGCCTGCTGATTTAACCGCTGTTTTTGGGGGCACCGAACGGTGCGGTAACGACGTGTTAAGACCCCTGGCATAAATCTGTTTTCCGATCCTTGTCGAAGGCGTTTTCAAACAGCGCCGCCACTGAAAGACACCCGGACGGGCAATTGCCCCCCACAGGATTCGCACTGACCCCGGCCCCAATTGCGGCGCGGGGCCATACTGCGTTCCGGATCAAAGCGACTTGGCCCATGATTTTTGCGGGCAAAGGTCGCTCTTTTTGTGTCTTCATCGCTTTGGTTCGCCCGCCCCAACACCGCGCCGGTTTACACCCCGCACCACTGGTCTAGGGTGCCGGTCCATGACCCTGACCGTTTTCATCGCTGTCCTGTTTGCGGCCCTGCTGCACGCGGGGTGGAATGTGCTGATCAAGACCGGCACGTCCAAGCAGAAGGCGATGCTGTTGATGTCGGTCTGTCAGGGGATGATCGGGGTGGTGATCATTTTGTTGCGCGACCTGCCCGGTCCGGATGTCTGGGTGTGGATCGCGGCGTCGGGGGTGATCCACTGCGCGTATCAGCTGTTTTTGGCCTATGCTTACGAACAAGGGGATCTCAGCCGGGTGTACCCCATCGCGCGGGGCACGGCCCCGTTTTTGGTGCTGGTCACCACGGCGGCCTTGGGCATTGACGTGATCGCAGGGACCGAGCTGTGGGGCGTGATCATCCTGCTGCTGGGCATCCTGCTGATGGCGCGCGGCGTGTTCACCAGCGGGGAAAGCCGCCGCCTGCTGCCCTTTGCGTTTGGGTCGGCGGTGGCCACGGCGGGGTATTCCATGGTGGATGGGTTGGGGGCGCGGATTTACGGCGATCCCCTGGCCTATGTCGCGTGGTCCATGGTCACCAGCGGGGCGCTGTATCCGGTGTTGATCTGGGCCGTGAAAGGGCGGGACATGTTCGGGTGGACCGCCGCCGATTTGCGCGGCGGGATGGCCACAGGGGCGATATCCATGGCGGCCTATATGATAGTGGTCTGGGCCATGACCCTGGCCCCCATCGCCCTGGTGACGGCGCTGCGCGAAACGTCGATCCTGTTTGCCATGGTGTTGGGGTGGCTGGTCTTCGGCGACAAGATGAATGCCACCAAGATCGGCGCGGGCCTGCTTATACTGGCGGGCGTTGTTTTGACACGAGCCTAGCTTCCGTCAACTGCTGGGCGATGCCCACAAACGTCAGATAGGCCGTGGTGGCCAGCAACCCCACATACGCAATCGGGTGCACCGTGAAATTGCCCCAGGCCGCCCAGACGGCAAAGCCCACCCAGGCCAGGGCCACGGGCAGCGACACCGTGCGCCAACGCACCGTGCGGGTGGGGTGGATGAACTTCAGCGGGAAGAACTGGCCCACCGCCAAAATCGCCACCACCGCCATGATCACCCAGTGGTTGGGTTGGGTCGCAAAGATCACGATGATCGCCATGTTCCAGCACCCTGGAAAGCCCGAAAAAGAGTTGTCCTTGGTCTTCATCCGGGTGTCGGAATAATACAGCGCGGATGTGAAGGTGATGACAAAAATCGCGGCCCAGCCGGTCCAGCCGTCCAGCAAGCCGCTGGCAAACAACGCATAGGCCGGGATGAACACATAGGTCATATAGTCGATGATCAGGTCCATGATCACGCCGTCAAATTCGGCGGCGTTGGTCTTTACGTCGTACCGCCGCGCCAGGGGGCCGTCGATGCCGTCCACCACAAAGGCCACCACCAGCCAAACGAACATCATGTCCCATTTGGCCTG
>JAHDDS010000035.1 GCA_020629235.1 Planktomarina sp. | reverse complement strand
TGAAGGAAGTGGATTTTCACGCCGAAGAACTGCGGCCCGAAGATTTCGTGACCGAAGGGTTCAACGGCGTGATGTGCGTGGAAGCGGGCGGCCCCCCTGCGGGGACGGGCTGCGGCGGGTACGTCGTGGGGCAAACGGTGAAGTTGTTGAAGCAGCACCACCTGTTGGAAGACACGGACGTGGTGTTGTTCGACGTGCTGGGCGACGTGGTGTGCGGCGGGTTTGCCGCCCCATTGCAGCACGCGGATCGGGCCGTGATCGTGACCGCCAATGACTTCGACAGCATTTACGCCATGAACCGCATCATCGCCGCGGTTCAGGCGAAATCAAAGAACTATAACGTGCGGCTGGCGGGCTGCATCGCCAACCGGTCTGAAACCACCGAAGAAGTCGACAAATTCTGCGACGTGGTGGGGTTCAACCGCATCGCGCACATGCCGGCCGTGGATGCCATCCGCCGCAGTCGCCTGAAGAAAAAGACTTTGTTTGAAATGCCCGATGAAGAAGACATCGTGCGGTGCCGGGCGGAATACGTGCGCCTGGCGCAGCAGCTGTGGGATGGGACCGAACCGCTGTCGCCCGCGCCGCTGCCGGACCGTGAAATCTTTGAATTGTTGGGCTTCGATTGAGCCAGACACACACATATGTGGCCACCCGGGACCGGGTTGAACGCTATTTCGATCGCACGGCGACCAAGACCTGGGAACAGTTGACGTCTGACGCGCCGGTGTCGGGGATTCGTGCCACGGTGCGCGCGGGCCGCGACCGCATGCGCGACGTGCTGTTGGGCACGCTGCCGCAGGATTTGACCGGTGCCCGTGTGCTGGACGCTGGGTGCGGCACCGGGGCGTTGTCGGTGGAATTGGCCAAGCGCGGGGCGCAGGTGGTGGCCGTGGATATTTCGCCCGCGTTGATCGACATTGCCCGCGACCGTTGCCCCCGGGCGTTGCGCCGCATGATCGATTTTCAGGCAGGCGACATGACGGCCCACCGGGGCCACTTCGACCACGCCGTCGCCATGGACAGCATGATCTATTACACCCAGTCCGATCTTGCGGCGACGCTGGCGGACATGGGCGCATCCGTGGGCACGCTGGCGTTCACAGTGGCGCCCAAAACGCCGCTGCTGATGTTGATGTGGCGGGCTGGCAAGCTGTTCCCGCGCGGGGACAAATCGCCGGTGATGGTGCCGCAGTCGGTCCCGTCCTTGGCCCAAACCCTGCGCAACCAGGGCGACAAAGGCCACCTGCGCGAAGTCGAACGGGTCACCAGCGGGTTCTATATTTCCACCGCGTTGGAGTATCGCCCATGATCTTGACGCGCAAACAGATGCAACAGTTGGGCAACAGCATGCTGCCCTTTGCCGATGCGGGGTCTGAACAGTTCCCCATGCGGCAACTGCTGCGGCTGTCGCTGTTCCAGATTTCTGTCGGCATGGCGTCGGTGATGCTGTTGGGCACGTTGAACCGTGTGATGATCGTGGAACTGTCTGTGCCCACCATCATCGTGGCGCTGATGATTGCCCTGCCGGTTCTGATCGCGCCGTTTCGTGCGTTGCTGGGGTTCCGGTCGGATACACACCGCAGTGCGCTGGGCTGGAAGCGCGTGCCGTATCTTTGGTTCGGGTCCCTGTGGCAAATGGGGGGCTTGGCCATCATGCCCTTTGCGCTGATCGTGCTGTCGGGCGACCAAGTTCAAGGCCCCGCATGGGCGGGCGAGGTTTTGGCCGCGCTGGCGTTCATCATGACGGGCCTGGGCCTGCACATGGTGCAAACTGCAGGGCTGGCCCTGGCCGCAGACCGCGCCACTGATGAAACGCGCCACCGGGTCGTGGCGCTGATGTATGTGATGTTCCTGGTGGGCATGGGCATTTGCGCCGTGATCATTGGCTGGCTGCTGCGCGACTTTTCCCAAATCCAACTGATCCGCGTGGTGCAGGGCACCGCCCTGGCGACGTTGATCATCAATCTGGTGGCCTTGTGGAAGCAAGAACACCTGGTGCCGATGTCCAAAGAAGAACGCAACGCCCCGCAGCCGCGGTTTCGCGATGCGTGGGCCAATTACATGGCGGGCGGTGAAGCGGGCCGTTTGTTGGCGGTGATCTTTGTGGGCACCTTGGCGTTCAACATGCAGGACGTATTGCTGGAACCGTACGGCGGGGAAATCCTGGGACTGTCGGTGTCTGCCACCACGCTGTTGACGGCCATTTGGGCCTTGGGCGCGCTGATCGGTTTTGTCCTGGCGGCCCTGTGGCTGGGCCAGGGGCACGACCCGGTGCGCATGGCGGCCCGGGGCATTTTGTTCGGCGTTGCGGCGTTTTCCGCCGTGATCTTTTCCGGGGCCATGCAAATGGCTTGGCTGTTTTACATCGGCGCTTTGGGCATCGGCCTGGGGTCGGGCCTGTTTGCGGTCACCACCCTGACGGCGGCCATGACGCTGCCCCAACGCGGGGTCGCGGGCCAAGGCCTGGCCTTGGGGGCCTGGGGCGCAAGCCAAGCCACGGCGGCGGGGCTGGCCATCTTTGCCGGTGGGGCCATCAAAGACATGGTGGGCGGGCTGGCCACCACGGGCGGTCTTGGGGCCGCATTGAACAGCCCGGCGACGGGATACACCGTCGTCTATCACATCGAAATCCTGTTGCTTTTTGCAACGCTCATCGTTCTGGGCCCGCTCGTGCGGTTGTCTTTCAAGCGTCCGTTGGACCCAGAGAACACCCCAGGCAAGATCGAACTTGCCGAATTTCCGACCTAAACGGAGGACATCACAATGGTTGGCGAAACCTTTTTTGGAAACTTTGACTTGGCCAGCGCGGCCATCTGGGCCTTTTGGGTCTTCTTTGCAGGGCTGATCTTTTACCTGCAGACCGAAAACATGCGCGAAGGGTACCCCCTGGAAGACGAAATGGGGAACCCAGCGGCCAACCAAGGCCCGTTCCCGCTGCCCAAAGACAAGACCTTTGCCCTGCGCGACGGGCGTGGCACGCTGACTGTGCCGTCGGATGCGCGCGGGTGCCGCACAGATCTGGCGTTGGAAAAAACCAACGTGGCCAACGGGTATCCGTTCATGCCCACGGGCGACGCCATGGAAGACGGGGTTGGCCCTGCATCTTGGGCCCCGCGCCGGGACATTCCTGAACTGGACGGCCACGGTCACGTGAAAATCGTGCCCATGCGCACGGCCCGCGAATTCCAGGTCAGCTTTGGCCGCGATCCACGGGGCATGCCGGTCATGGCCAAGAATAAGCAAGTCGTTGGCACCGTGTCCGACATGTGGGTCGATAAGCCAGAAGCCCTGATCCGGTACTTGGAAGTGGAACTGAACGACGGCGGCAGCCGCCTGATCCCCATGACCATGGCCCGCGTGAAAGAGCGTTACGTCAACGTGGCGTCGCTGCATTCAGACCGTTTCGCTGGCGTGCCGCAAACCAAGTCGGATGCGGAAGTGACCATGCTGGAAGAAGAAAAGATCACCGCCTGGTACGGCGGCGGGGCGATGTATTCGTGATCTGAACAATCAAAAGGTCCCGCCCCCCAAGGCGGGACCGCTGAAAGGGACGCTGCCATGACGGATCATCCAGACTTCAAAACCGAACCTGTACCGGGTTTGCCCGAACACCTGCCAGATGGGGAAACCATTCTGTGGCAGGGGCGTCCTGTGGCGGGTCGGTTGGCCTGGGACGCGCTGTGGTTGAAGTGGGCCTTGGCCTATTTCGCGGTGCTGATTGTCTGGCGCGTTGTGGCGTCTGCGTCCTTGATGTCCTTTGGCGCGGCCCTGGGCACCGCCATTCCGCTGGTGGTTCTGGCGGCAGTGGTGGCCGGGGTGCTTTACGGGATTGCCCTGTGGCAGGCGAAATCGACGCTGTACACCATCACCACCGCGCGCGTTGTGATGCGCATCGGGGCGGCGGTGTCCATGACGCTGAACCTGCCGTTGACCAAGGTGACGTCGGCTGGCGTGGCCCTGCGCAAAGATGGGTCGGGGACCATCACCTTGGACATGCAAAGCGATGAACGTCTGTCGCTGTTCATGCTGTGGCCCCACAATCGCCCTTGGCGGTGGAACCGTCCGCAACCGGCCCTGCGCTGTGTGGCGGATGCCGCTGCGGTGGCAGACCACCTGGGCCATGCGGCTGACCTGGTGATGTCCCAACCCAAGGTGACGCCCGCGCCCCTGCCAGAAGGAATGCCTGCATGAAGTATTACATCGACGCAGACACCCGCGACTATGCCGCCCAAGAAGACCGGGAATTGATCCCGCGTCGCCTGCTGCAAGCCATGGCTGCTTTGATCTTGGTCAGCCTGGCTTTGGTGACGTTTTCTGTGGTGACGGACCGCCCCTTGGTGGGACAGCCCAAAGCCGCTGATCTTGTGGCAGAACGCACATTCGTCTTTGCCAGTGACGGCAATGCCGTGACGGTCACCGAACTGGACGGGACGGAAATCTATGCTGTGGAAAACGGCGGCTTTATGTCTGCCATCGGGTCTGCCCTGGCGCATCAACGCACGCGCCACCGCATCACGGACAATCCGCCGGTGACGCTGAAACACTATGCCAATGGACGCCTGCAAATAACGGACCCGTCAACGGGTTGGAAAGCAGAGCTGACAATGTTCGGCAGCGACAACACCGATCGGTGGATGGCGCTGTTGGACCAATAACCAACGAAGGGAAACGATCATGGGACTTTTTACCCGCGAAACAGAAACGGCCCCCTGCACGGTCAGGGTCAGCCACAAGTTTGAAGAATTGTCGGCCCACGTGCGCCTGAACAACGGCGCGATCATTCACCCGGGCGACGAAGTGCTGGTCCAAGGCCCGCCCGTCATGGCCCCATTCGGCGAAGTGGTGTCCGAGGATCGCACTGCCACCATCACCCGGGCGTCTGGCTTGGAACGGCTGTGGACCCGCCTGACCGGCGATTTTGAGTTCATAGAGCTGTGCGAATTTTCCTTCACAGAGGAGGTGCGCCTGTGAATATGCACGCCAAACACACCGCCGACGCCGAAACCGTGGAAGAAAGCCTGGCCATCCAGGAAGCGCAATCGGTCCACGACAGCGACACGGCCACTGCTGTGGCCATGCAAAACACCCTGCTGACGCCCCGGTTTTACACCACCGACTTTGACGAAATGGACGCCATCGACGTCAGCCCCGTGCGCGAAGACTGGGACAAGTTGATCGCCCAGATGAAATCAGACCCAAACAAGGGCCACTTCAAGAAAAACGAAGACTGGGACGACATCGACTGGGACGGGATGGAACCCGAACTGAAGAAGGAATTCATCGATTTCCTGATTTCGTCCTGCACGTCCGAATTTTCGGGCTGCGTGTTGTACAAAGAAATGAAGCGGCGCGGCAATAACCCCGATATCTGTGAGTTGTTCGGGTATATGTCCCGCGATGAAGCGCGCCATGCGGGGTTTATCAACGACGCCCTGCGCGAAGCGGGCATCGCGGTGAACTTGGGCTTTTTGACCCGGGCCAAGAAGTACACATACTTCAAGCCGAAGTTCATTTATTACGCCACGTATCTGTCTGAAAAGATCGGATATGCCCGGTACATCACCATATACAGACACTTGGAAAACCATCCTGACAAACGGTTTCACCCGATTTTCAAATGGTTCCGCGAATGGTGCAACGATGAATTCAGCCACGGCGAAGCCTTCGCCCTGCTGATGAAATCGGACCCCAAACTGACCAGCGGCATCAACGTCTGGTGGATCAAATTTTTCCTGACGGCGGTGTATTCCACCATGTGGGTGCGCGACCACCAGCGCCCCGCCTTTCACAAGGCGCTGGACGTGGACATCAGCTGGTACGGGCAAGAGGTGTTTCGCAAAACATCTGAAATGTCCCAGCAGATTTTCCCCATCACCTTGGACATCGATCATCCCCGGTGGATGCGCGGCCTGAACGCCATGGAACGCGCCAACGTGAAAATCGCGGAAGGCAAAGACCAAGGCGGCCTGATGGGCAAGTTGAAGGTCTGGGGCAATTCGGCACGCGCCGGGCTGGCCTTTGTGTCTTTGATGTCCATCCCATCCATCAAACATCAGGTGCCAGAAAGCACCTGGCTGGAACCTGCGTATTGACCCACGCCCTTGGCATAACGACGGCTGCGCCATGATGCACAGCCTGTGGATCGCGCCCTTGGTGGCCTGCGTGGCGTGGTGGTTGTCCACCGGCGCTTTGCTGTGGGCCGTGAAGGCGGCGGATGCCCCGGGCGGTATGACCCATGGCACCGTCTGTGCTTTGGGCGCGCCGCTTCTGCCGGTGGGCGGGTATCTTATCTATGCCTCGCTTGGGGCGGACACAGCTGCGGCGCACTATGCCGGGTTTTTTGGGGCCTTGGCGATTTGGGGCTGGATCGAACTGGCGTTTCTGACCGGTGTGATCACAGGCCCATCGTCCCAACGCAGGCCGGCAACAGCCCACGGCATGGACCGGTTCTGGCGCGCCTTTGCCACCGTGGCCTGGCACGAAACTGCGCTTTTTGCAGGTCTGTTCCTGCTGTTTTTGGCCTTTGACGGTGCGGCGAATGTGACGGGGTTGCTGACCTATGCCATTTTGTTTGCGGCCCGTGTATCGGCCAAGCTGAACCTGTTTTTGGGCGTGCCGCGCATCCACGTGGACTTTCTGCCCCGGCCCTTGGCCCATTTGCCCAGCCATTTTAACCGCGCCCCGTTCAACAACCTGCTGCCCTTTTCGGTGGCCTTGCTGATCGGTGCGGTGGCCTGGTGCGTTTTGCAAACCCTGTCCCAATCCAGCGTGGGGTACGCCCTGCTGGCCGCCTTGGCCAGTTTGGCCCTGCTGGAACACCTGATGATGATTGTCCCGCTGCCCGACGACAAACTGTGGCGCTGGATGATTCCGACACCGAAACCTGACACTAACCCTTCGACGCTTAGGGAGGATCCAAATGGACTTTGACCGCTTATTCACCGCGCAGCTTGATGCCCTTCGGGACGAAGGCAATTACCGCATTTTTGCGGAACTGGAACGCAAGTGCGGTGCCTTTCCCCGCGCAGGCCACCACGTGGACGGGGCGGTCCGGGACGTCACCGTGTGGTGTTCCAACGATTACTTGGGCATGGGTCATCATCCGGCTGTGATTGACGCCATGATGAACACCACCCGCGAATGCGGCACAGGGGCCGGGGGCACGCGCAACATTTCTGGCACCAATTTCCACCACCTGGTGTTGGAACGGGAATTGGCGGATTTGCACGGCAAGGAATCTGCGTTGCTGTTCACGTCGGGCTATGTGTCGAACTGGGCGGCGCTGTCCACGTTGGGGGCGCGTTTGCCGGGTGCCGTTATCCTGTCAGACAGCTTGAACCACGCATCAATGATCGAAGGCATCCGCCATGCGAAATGCGACAAGGTGATCTGGAACCACAACGATGTGGAAGACCTGGACCGCAAGCTGGCGGCCATTGGCCCGGACCGCCCCAAGATCGTGGCGTTTGAAAGCGTGTATTCCATGGACGGCGATATCGCCCCCATCAAGGAAATCTGTGACGTGGCCGACAAACACGGCGCCATGACGTATCTGGACGAAGTGCACGCCGTGGGCATGTACGGCCCGCGCGGTGGCGGTGTTGCCGAACGCGAAGGATTGATGGACCGGGTGACCTTGATCGAAGGCACGCTTGGCAAGGCCTTTGGCTGCTTTGGCGGATACATCACCGGGTCCCACGCTTTGTGCGATTTCATCCGGTCGTTTGCCAGCGGGTTCATTTTTACCACCGCTTTGCCGCCTGCCGTTGCGGCGGCGGCCACGGCGTCCATCCAGCATTTGAAGCAAAGCCGGGTTGAACGCGATGCCCAGAAGGACCGCGTGGCCACCGTGCGCGCGGCCCTGGATGCGCGCGGCATTCCCCATATGCCGAACCCCAGCCACATCATTCCCGTGATGATCGGTGACCCGGTGAAGTGCCGAATGATCAGCGATATGTTGATGGAAGACTGGGGCATTTATGTGCAGCCCATCAACTATCCCACTGTTCCCAAAGGGACGGAACGGTTGCGGTTCACCCCGTCGCCGTTGCACAGCCAAGCGGACATTGACCATTTGGTGAACGCTTTGGACAACCTGTGGTCCCAATGCGCGCTGTCGCGGATGGTGGCCTAGGCAGTGAATAACAGATTTTTTACTTGTCGATTGGACCTGTGATCCTAGGTCCACGGGTGGTGGAAGACTCCGGGTGACCGGATTTTGGCAAGCCAACCCCTTTGGCGACACTGCCAAGTTGAAAGGAAGTACTATGACACAAACGCGACGCGAACACCTGGTGTTTTTGGGCGCAACGGCGACCGTAACACTGACCCCTTTGACGGCTTTTGCTGCCAGCCATGCATCAGACGACGAAGCCGCTGAACCAATGGTTCACGAAATTCAGATGCTGAACAAAGACCCAGAAAACAGCAAAGAACGGCAAGTGTTTGTGCCTGACCTGCTGCGCGCCAATGTGGGCGACACGGTAAAGTTCTTGCCAACGGACAAGGGTCACAACTCTGAAGTTTCAGCGAAAAAAGCCCCTGAAGGTGCCACCATTTGGCGCGGCAAGATCAACAACGAGGTCGAGGTGGTTTTGGACACGCCGGGTGCCTATGCCTATAACTGTAAGCCGCACCGCACCGCCGGTATGGTGGGTCTGATTTTGGTGGGCGATGTGTCCAGCAACTATGAAGACATCAAGGCTGAAAAGTACCGCGGCAAGGAAAAGAAGCGCATGGAAGATATCTTCGAACGCGCCGACGCCCTGCTGGCGGAAGAAGCGGAAGCTGCCGCAGCAGATTCCTAATACCCTATGCTTGTGTTGGCGTCCGGCGATGACCGGGGGCCAACACACCCCACGCGAACAGCCCCAAGGCTGACAGCAAAAACGCCATTCCCCAGAAAATCTTACTGTTGTGCCACCAGGCCTGCGCCGGGGGAATGACCGCGTCGACTGTGACTGTTTCGCCGGGCGTCAGCACGCTTTGGCGCAGCAAGCGGCCGTCGTCTGCAAATATCCGAAAATCGATCGGCCCTTGTGCAAAGGGTGCCGTGAAGTCGAAACGCGTGGGCTGGTTCGGCATGTCCACAAAAGCACTTTGATAGATCCGGGTTTGGTCTGGCGGCAGCGCTTCAATCCGTTCGGGCAACCCGCACACCGATGCGGCCACGAATGCTTCCATCACGGTGGTGTAGGGATACGCCCCGTCGCGCGTGTGCACCATCATGGACATCGCTTCGGCTTGGTACCCTGGAATGCGAAATCCAAACCGGTCCAGGGCGATTTGGCCGAAATCAGCCGGGGTGTCGCGGATGCCGTCATAATTGATGGCCCCATTGGGCAGGGTCAAATCCGCCAGGGCGTCTGGGGCAATGGCCATGTAATCCGACGTGGGCAAGGACGAAAAGAATTCCACCGAATCGCCGCGCAGTTCCAAGATGATGCTGCGTTCGGTGGTGTCTGCTGCTGCCAGCGTGGCGCACCACACAGCGGTCCAGGTTAAAGTGAAAAAGCGCGTCATGGGGGAAAGATAGCGGTCGATCCGCCAGGTTCAATCCGCAGCACGGGTGCCTCTCTCTTTTGTCAGATGGGGCAGAATCGCTTGGGCCACGGTGTCTGCCGCTTCTTCATGGGCCAAATGCCCCAGCCCGGGCAGCGTTTGCGCCGTGATGCGGGGGTGGGCGTGGGCCATGTCCAAGGCTGTTTGCGGCGGAACCGTTTGATCGTTTTCCGCCAACACGAACGCAACATCTGCGGCCAGCGTTGGCAGGGATTGCAGCAGCGGTGCCAAATCCCAGGCCGCCATCATGTTCAATGTCCCCGCCACATGGTCGCGATCTTGGATCAGCGCCAAATACCGCCGCGCCATGTCTGGGCTGATCTGTGACCCTGTTGCCGCCAACAGACGCGCGACGTTGTCTTGGGTGCCTGCCATGCGCGAAAACAGCGCGGCACTGAAGGGCAGGGTCGCCATGGCCTTGGCCATTTTGGGATAAAGCCACCCCGCCACGCCTTGAAAGCCGGTCAGCGCAGGGTTCAGGCACACCACAGGACCGCGCCACCCCTGCTGCACCATGCGCAGGGCAATGGCCCCGCCCGCAGAATGGCCGATGATGGCCGCGCCTGTGACGCCCAAGGTTTGCAGCAAAACGGACAAATCTTGCGCCATGGCGTCCAGGCCGAACCGCCCCGGTTTGCCCGCTTGGGTGAAGCCTTGGCCCACCAAATCTGGGATCACAACGGTGTGGGTGTCTGCCAAAATTCGCCCGGCATAGGACCAGCTTTGGCCCGCCCCACCGGCCCCGTGCAACAGCACCACAGGCGGTCCGTCCCCCAGCGTTTGCACGTGCCATCGATGCCCCGCAGCCATGACTTGGGTCGATGTTTCATGCATCGGCCAATCATATTGGTCCGGCGGCCACCGCATGGGTCACCCCGCCAAGGAATGGGAAATGGCGCTGCTGATTTGTTGCGCCCCGGCGAACGGCAGGGGCAGATAAATCCCGTGCATGTCGTCCGCCAAGGCCCGCAGCGGGGTCGATTTGCGCGCGCTGGTGTCGATCACCAGCGAATCCAACCCCGCCTGGGCAAAGGCCTTGGCCATTTGCGTGGCGTCTTGGGCTGCTTGTTGGCGGTTGCCCGCCCCGTCCAGCGCCACATTGGCCCGCCCGTCCGTCAGCAACACCAAGGTTGGGGACAACCCCCGTTTGCGCGCCTGCAGGCCCTGTTCCAAGCCCGCTTTCAACCCGGCGGCCAAAGGCGTGCCGCCCCCGCCGGGCAACGCGGCAAGGCGCTTTTTCGTTTGGACCAAAGACCGGGTGGGGGGCAGCAAAACTTCGGCCCCGTCCTTACGGAACCCCACCAAGGCCACGTGGTCGCGCCGGGCATAGGCTTCGGCCAACAAAAGTTCCACAGCGCCTTTGGCTTCGGCCATGCGCGCGGCAGCCGCTGACCCGGATGCATCCACTGCAAAAATCAACAGGCGATCGGACCGGTTTTCAAACCGTTTGATGCGGATATCTTCCGCCCGCAGCGCCACCGCTGCGTGATCGGGCTTGGTGCGCAGCTTTTGCCAAGGGGCCGCCGCACGCAAAGTGGCCACCAAGTCCAACCGCTTGCCCGATACGATCCGTCCTTGGCGCGATGGTTTTGGCCGGCCCCGACGGTTGTGGGCCTGCTTGTCCCCGCTGCCGTCAGACGGGGCATGGCTGCGTTTGCGGCGGCCCTGGGCCAGGGTGGCCAACAGGCCTGGGGGCAGGGCGGCTTGCGTGGCATCGATCAAGTGTTCCACGTCGGACATATCTTGCGGCTGGGATGGCTGTGTGTCGCTGGGCTGGTCGTCTGCCTGGGGTTCGGGGTTTTGTGCCATGTCGGGCAGGGGGGCAGCCCGGTGGGCCAGGGTCATGGATGCGGCGGTGGCCAGGTGATCGGCGGTCACACAATGTGCACCTTGCAACGCTGCCAGCCCGCGCGCTGCATCCAGGGCGAAGAAAACCGGGCGCAGGGACCAAATTCCCAGGCCCGCAGCGGTTTCCGTCAGGGTTTTTACCGCGTCGTCGGGCACCTGAACCCTGTCCAGTTTGGTGTGGGTCAGCGCGTCAATCTGGGCGATATCGCGCATTGAAAGACCGTCCAAATCCACAAAAAACGCAACCCGTTCGCACAGGTTGTCTGGGGGCAGTTCTTCCCCGTCTGCCCCTTCGTCCAGCAGGACGATGCTGTGGCTTGCAGCATCCAACAGTCCCCCCAGACGGGCGGCAAAACCAGGCGTGGCCCGTTCCGCCATTGTCAGTTGCAAAACCGTGCCTTGGCGCACCACCCCTTGGGTTTTGTGCAGGCTGCCGTGGGCCAAGGTGGCCGCGAAATCCGTTCCACCAAACAGGGTTTCGTCGTCCATGGTGGGGTGCAGATGCACCGTTGGGCCGACGATTTGGCTTATATAGTCTCTGAAAACAGTGCGCACGGGGCCGTGGCGTGCGCGCACCCAGATGCCGCCGAACCGCTTGGGATCCAAGGCGAACAGGCGCAGGGCAAGTGCTGCACGGTCCCACCCTTGGGGGGCATGGGTCATGCCATTTCTTCCAAAACGCGTTCGACCCGCGTTGTGGACCCAGCTTCGTCCAGGGGATCGCGCCGCAAACGGTGCCGCAACGCCATGGGGGCCACGGCTTTGATCTGATCAAAGCCCACTTCCCGCAGGCCTTCGAAGGCGGCCAAGGCCCGTGCGGCGCGCAGCAAGGTCAATTCCCCGCGCAGACCGTCTGCCCCCAAAGTGGCGCACAGGGTGGCACAATGGGTCAGGGCTGCGTCGGATGCGCGGACTTGCGGCAGGCTGAGTCGTGCCCCCATGATCCGTTTGCGCAACTTGGTGTCCGCCGCCCGCCAGCGTTTCAAAAAGGCCGCCTGTTCGCGTTCATAAGCATCGCGGCGGCGGATCACTTCCACCCGTTCCATGATGTCTGTGGGGGATGATACTTCGACGGACAGGCCGAAGCGGTCCAGAAGCTGCGGGCGCAATTCGCCTTCTTCCGGGTTACCCGATCCCACCAACACAAACTTCGCGTCGTGGCGGATGGACAGGCCTTCGCGTTCAATGACATTTTCGCCTGATTGGGCCACGTCCAACAACAAGTCCACCACGTGGTCTTCCAGCAGATTCACCTCATCAATGTAGAGATATCCCCGGTTGGCGCGGGCCAGCAGGCCAGGTTCAAACGACTTTTCGCCGCGGGTCAGGGCGCGTTCAATGTCCAAGGCCCCCACCACGCGGTCTTCTGTGACACCCAAGGGCAAATCCACCACCGGGGTGGGGCGTTGCACCAGGGATGTGTCCGATACTTCGGCCCAGTCGGGGCAGTCATCGGGGGCGGCAGAATTGACCGGGCAGCCCGCCACCTGGGTGATGGGCGGCAGCAATGCGGCCAGGGCGCGCACCGCGGTGGATTTGCCCGTGCCGCGGTCGCCGAACACCAGGACCCCGCCGATGCTGGCATCGATGGCGGTCAAGATTACCGCCAGCTTCATTTCTTCTTGGCCGACGATGGCGGAAAAGGGGAACGGTTGGGTCATGGGGTCGACCTTTCAGGTAAGGGCAGGGGGTTCGCATCCCCCCAGCTGCCGGTGTCACCGACAATGTTGAAGCGGGCGTACAGTTCTTCTTTGAACCAATCGCCGTCCCGCACAGCCCGGATGGCCCGGGCATGGGGTCCGTCGCGGCGGGCAAAGTCGGCCATGGCCGTGGTGTTGGGCCAGACCGAGAACGTGACCTGATGCAGCCAGGGCAGTTCGCCGATGCCGATCTTGAACAAGACATTGGGATCGTCGCCGATCACGTCCGAAATATCAGGCACCCGTCCCCAAAACTTGGGCAGAATGCGGGGTTTGATGGTGGCGCGGGTCAAGGCCGCCAAGGGGCCGTGTTCATATTCAGCGTCTGCGCGAAACGGGGTCTGTCCGGCCCAGGTGCCCCGGGCCGATGTGGGTTGCAGGTGCAAAGTCCAGTGTTCGTCCGCGCGGGCCCGCCACTTCTGGAAGACGCCTGCCGACTGCAATTGCGCGTCAGCGGTGGCTTGATCGGGCCACACCGTCAGGATCGCCCAGACGGATGTGTTGGGCACAGGGGTGAACCCTTCGCCCGTGCCAGACCCGCACAGCTTCCAAAACTGCAACGCGGGAATCCGACGCAAAGCAAGTCGGGCCGTGGCCATCTGGCCCAGCACCCAAATCCGGTTCTTCCAACTGGAAAACCGATACAGGCTGAGGCTGACTGTTTGAATCGGACCGTTCCCTTCAAAAAGCTATCCTAGAAGGTTGACAGAAGAGTTGTAAACCTAAGTATACACAGCTAACCTCATTTCCATGAATATGTCACCATCTTTGCATGCCCCCAGCCATGCCGTTGTCATTGGCGCGGGGTTGGGTGGGCTTGCGTCGGCCATGCGATTGGGCGCGCGCGGCTTTCGCGTCACGGTATTGGACAAATTGGACACGCCCGGCGGGCGGGGCAGTGCCATCCATCAGGGCGGCCACCGATTCGACCTGGGCCCAACGATTGTGACTGTGCCGCAGGTGTTCGAAGACCTGTGGGCCGCCTGCGGGCGTGATTTTCACGCCGATGTTGATTTGCGGCCCATGGATCCGTTTTATGAAATCCGCTGGCAGGACGGGTCAAACTTCTTCATGCGCCCGACCCATGCTGAAATGTTGGCCGAGGTGGAAAAGCTGTCGCCCGCCGACGTCCCCGGATACAAAGCCTTTCTGAAGGACGCGGAAGCACGGTACCACTTTGGGTTTCAAGATCTGGGACGCCGTCCCATGCACAAGCTGTGGGATTTGATCAAAGTCCTGCCCCGCTTTGCGATGTTGCGCGCGGACCGGTCCGTTTATGCCCACGCCAAACGCCGGGTGCGGGACCCGCGTTTGCAGATGGCGCTGTCGTTTCACCCCCTGTTCATCGGTGGCGATCCCACCCGGGTCACGTCCATGTATGCGCTGGTCAGCCACCTGGAAGCGGAATTTGGCGTGCACTATGCCATGGGCGGTGTCGCCGCCATTGCTGACGCCATGGTGCGGGTCATCGAAGCCCAAGGTGGGCAGGTGATCCAAGGCGCGGAAGTTGACAAGATCGACGTCACGGAACGGCGCGCCACCGGTGTGACTTTGACCGATGGGCAATCCTTGCAAGCCGATGTCGTGGTGTCCAATGCCGATGCGGGTCACACCTATGACCGGTTGCTGCGCCACGTTCCCAAAAAGCGCTGGTCCCCCGGCCGCCTGGCAAAATCGCGGTGGTCCATGGGCCTGTTCGTTTGGTATTTTGGCACCAAAGGCACCCGGGACAAATGGAAGGATGTCGGGCACCACACGATCCTGAACGGCCCGCGATATCAGGGTCTGATCAACGACATTTTCATCAACGGCACATTGTCCGAGGACATGAGCCTGTATGTCCACCGCCCAACAGTGACGGACCCCACCGCCGCCCCGGACGGCGATGATACGTTTTATGCCCTGTCGCCCGTGCCGCACTTGGGGTGGGACAACGATGTGGACTGGGCGGCGGAAGCAGATGTGTACCGCGAAAAGGTGCTGCATGTTCTGGAATCGCAGATGATGCCCGGCATTCGTGATCACATCACCGAAAGCTTGGTGTTCACGCCGGAAACCTTCCGGGACCGATACCTTAGCCCCATGGGCGCGGGGTTTTCCATCGAACCGCGCATCCTGCAATCAGCTTGGTTCCGGCCCCACAACATCAGTGAAGAAGTGGATGGGTTGTACCTGGCGGGTGCGGGAACCCATCCAGGCGCGGGTCTGCCCGGCGTTGTGGCAGGGGCAGAGGTGTTGGACAAACTGGTGCCCAATCCTGCGTTCGCCATGGACCTGACCATGGCCCAGGCCGCCGAATGATTGACCCGCAAGATATGGACCACTGCCGGGCGGCGATCCGGCAAGGTTCTCTGTCGTTTCATGCGGCGTCGCGGTTGCTGCCGCGCAAAATGCGGGACCCGGCCTTGGCGCTCTATGCATTTTGCCGCTTGGCGGACGATGCTGTGGATGATCATGACGACAAAACCGGCGCCGTGCTGCGCTTGCGGGACCGGCTGGACCGGGTGTATGCCGGACGGCCGATAAATGCCGCCGCAGACCGGGCCTTTGCCGCCACTGTGGAACAGTATCAAATGCCCCGCGCGTTGCCGGACGCCCTGTTGGAAGGCTTCGCCTGGGATGCCACAGAGCGGCAGTACCACACGCTGTCGGATGTGCGGGCGTATTCCGCGCGGGTGGCGTCGGCGGTGGGTGTGATGATGTCCGTGCTGATGGAGGTGCGCAACGCCGATGCCCTGGCCCGTGCCGCGGACTTGGGCGTGGCCATGCAGTTGACCAATATTGCCCGGGACGTGGGCGAAGATGCCCGGGCCGGGCGGCTTTATGTGCCGCTGGACTGGTTTGTGGAATTGGGTGTGGATGCGGACGCATTCCTGGCCAATCCCACCCCAACCGATGCCATCCGTACCATGACCAAACGGCTGCTGGTGGAAGCGCGTGGGCTGTATGCATCGGCCGAAGCGGGGATCACGGCACTGCCCCTGCAAGCCCGCCCCGGCATTTTTGCAGCGCGATACGTCTATGCCGGGATCGGCGGGACCATCGCACGGGCGGGGTTCGACAGCGTGACCCGCCGGGCTGTAACGTCCAAATCCCAAAAAATGGGTTGGCTGGCGCAATCGCTGTGGCAAACGGGCGTGGGCTTGGTGCTGCCGCAATCGGCTGTGTTGCACCGGGCTGCTTTGCCTGAAACCCAGTTCCTTGTGGACGCCGCCGCCCGGTCCACCGCGACCCGCTGGGGCAGCGACCGGTCCGGCACCTTGCTTTCCATCTTGGCCCACCTAGAACAAAGGGACAGGGACGGGCGGCTCAAAGGATCGCACTGATGTTTTGGATATTGTTTTTCACGTTCCTTGCTGCGGCCATGGCGGCCGGGGCAACGGGCACATTCTTTCAACCGGGCACCTGGTACGAAGGCTTGAACAAGCCCGCATGGGTGCCGCCCAACTGGGCCTTCCCGGTGGTGTGGACCACGCTTTACATCTTCATGGCGGTGGCCGCAGCCCGTGTTGCGATGCTGCCGGGGGTCGGGTTTGCCTTGGCGCTTTGGGCGCTGCAAATCGCGCTGAACACCCTGTGGACCCCGGTGTTCTTCGGTCTGCAAGACCCGCAGCGGGGCATGGTGGTGGTGGCCCTGTTGTGGCTGGCTGTGGCCGCAACCCTGGTGGCCTTCTGGCGTCATGACATGATCGCGGGGCTGTTGTTTGTGCCCTATCTTGTGTGGGTCACCGTGGCCAGCGCGCTGAACCTGGCCGTGTTGCGGATGAATTAATCCGCGAACCGCCAGCGCCGGCGGCGGGGGACGCGCACAGCGATCATCGGCTTCAACCACGGCTGGCGGAACCGCACCAAGTCCACGGTTTCGTGGACGCCTTCCACCACTTCGCCGTTGATCTTGGTGCGCACCACCGACCGGGTGTAAAACGGCGCGTCCAGCATCGGCTTGATCTGCACAGGTTTATATCCTGCGTCCCCACGGGTTTCGCGCCGCACCAACCACTTGGATCGCGCCAAAGGCAATCGCGCAGGCGGGTCCATGGGGGTAACGGTGCCGTCGCGGGCGATGTGGAACGCTTCTTCCAGTTTTGTGCCGTCCAAGCGATCAGCGTCATAGAACGCGACCGATCCGTTGGACACAGGATATCGCGCCCAATTCCAATAGCTGAAGTCGTCTTCCAACGCCCGGGTGCCGAAGTTGGCGTCAAAGTATCCATGCCCTGTCCATCGAAGATCGCGGTTCAGGTCCACTTCAATGCGTGCTGTGGGGGCAAAGGGTCGCCACATATGCGCGCCGTCCTGGGTCAGCGGCAGTTCCACATCGGTCATGGCTTGGGGGCGGATGATAATCTGCCCTTTTACAGACCCTAAAGTGGGCAAAGCGCCCCATTCGTCCACGTCGATCACCAGTGCTGTCCCTGTCCAACGCAGGCTGCTGGGACCCACGGTAAACGTGCGTTCGGTCTGGCGCAGTGCCGTGCGGCCCCGGTCGGTCATGGTGAACCGCCCCCGGGGGCCATAGGTGGCGACGTTGATGCACACATTGTTTTCGGGATTTTTGCGGCCCGACCACCGATACCAGGGTGAAAAAACAGACCCTATGAACGCGATAACAGAGACGGCGAAGGTGCCGCAGTCGCTGACCCCGTCCACGTACCACCAGGCGTATCCGTTTTCCGGGACGGCCAAGTCAAACCGAGGTCCGCGGCGATCGCCGCGCCCGCGTGCCGGCCGGAGAGCGCTGCCATCGGCACCCCCGCCCCCGGATGGGTCCCGCCCCCCGCCAGGTACAAGCCCGAAATCTTGGTCCGGGCCGTTGGCCGCGCCATGGCGGCGGTCAATCCGTGTGGGCTCTGCCCGTAGAGGCTGCCGTCGCTGCCGGGAAAGAGTGTCTGAAACCCGTGCGGCGATGTCAGATCCCGCGGGGTGGGGGCTGGGTCGAAAGCAACGCCAAAAAGTTGAAAACCCTGGGTGATGCGTGTCAGACATTGCGCGGCCTCCTCCGCCTTTGGTGCGCCCCGGGCTGGGGCTGCATTTTCGATGACTTCAAATCGTTCGGGGCCTGGGGCCCGTTTGGTTCCATCCGCCCGGTCTTGGGCGCACAGATACAGTGTTGCGGCATCGGGCGACCGGCCTTGGGCAATGGGGTCGAATTCTGCATGGGGGTCTGCCGTGAAGAAGACGTTGTGGTGGACGATATCTGGCCCCGACCAAGTGCCTGCGAAGGCCAAAACATTGGCCGACAGGCTGCGGTTTTGCAGCGGGGCTGCGCGGATGGCATGACGCGCCGCTTGGCCCAAGTGCCCGTCGGTCAGGGCCTTGGGGTCGCCGTTGAATACCGCCAGGTCAGCGTCAATCTGGGTGCCGTCTTCCAACACAACCCCGCAAGCTGCGCCGTTATCCGTGATGATCTGGGCCACCTTGCGCCCCAACGCCAGGTCCACGCCTGCGCGGGTCAGGGCATCTGCCAAGGCGGCGGCCAAGCCGTGCATCCCGCCCGTGGCATGCCACACCCCGGCTTCTTCTGCGGCCCAAATCAGGGACAAAAGCGCCGGGGCCTGAAAGGGTGATCCCCCGACATAGGTGGCATAGCGCCCGAACAATTGCCGCAATCTTGCGTCGCCAAAGGCACTGTCCAACGCCTGGGCCAAGCTTTGATGGGGGGCCATGTCCAACGCCAAGCGGGGCTGGCGCAACACGGCTTTGGCGGACTGCCACACCGACGGGGTGGGCGTGGTCATAACCGGTGCGCTGAAGCCGTCAAACAAGCGCGCGGCCCGTTCGCGAAAGCGCTGAAAATTGCGCGCTTCGTCCCGCCCTGCAAACGCGGCGATGGCGTCTGCACTGGCAACGGGGTCGGAAAACAGATCCAGTTGGCTGCCGTCTGGCCAAAAATGGCGGGCCACCGTGGGCTGGCGGGTGACTTGAATGTGATCCGCCATACGCGTGCCCAACAGGGTGAACAGGTCTGCAATCACATCCACCATGGTCAATACAGTGGGGCCCGCGTCCGCCAGGCCCGCAATCGTGGGCACCCCGCGCATCTTGCCGCCGGGGTGGGGCAGGGCATCGCAAATCGTCACGCGGCATCCAAGCGCGTGCAAATGGGCAGCTGCGGACATACCGCCGATGCCAGCCCCGATCACCACTGCGCTGCGTTTCGTCATGGGGGATTGTTGACTCGCTTGATCGAGTTGTCCACTATGATTTACACATGCATGTAAATAATGACTTACAATCTTCGGGAGAGATGCCGTGACCCTTCAGACCCGCGTTGAACGGCGGCTGGATCAAGCCCTGTCCCAAATGGAAGGGCAGCCCGCACCCCAGGGCTTTGCCAAATCCCTGCGATATTCCGTAATGCCGGGCGGTGCCCGCATCCGCCCCACCATTTTGCTGAGTGTCGCGCAAGCTTGCGGCGACCCCAATCCCGCCGCCGCTGATGCTGCAGCCGCCGCTTTGGAAATGATCCACTGTGCCAGTTTGGTGCACGATGATTTGCCCGCCTTTGACAACGCGGACACCCGCCGTGGAAAGCCGACGGTGCACAAAGGTTTTTCTGAATCCATCGCTGTGCTGGCCGGGGACACGCTGATTGTGGGCGCCTTCGATACGGTGGCCCAAGTGCAGGACCCAGCGTTGGCTGTGGCGTTGACGCGCAAATTGGCCCGGTACACCGGCAGCCCCTTTGGGATTTGCGCGGGCCAGGGTTGGGAAAGCGAAAGCACTGTGGACTTGCACGCGTATCACATGGCGAAAACCGGGGCCTTGTTCATCGCCGCGACCGAAATGGGGGCCATCGCCGCAGGCCAAGAGGCAGAGCCTTGGCACGATCTGGGCGCGCTGATTGGCCAGGCCTTCCAAGTGGCAGACGATTTGCGCGACGCGCTGTATGATGAAGCCACCCTGGGCAAGCCCGTGGGCCAAGACGAAGCGCTGGATCGCCCCAATGCTGTGGCAAGTTACGGCGTTGATGGGGCCATTGCCCGGCTGAAGGATATTTTGGCGGGGGCCATCGCGTCCATCCCCGCTTGCCCGGGTGAAGCGGCTTTGGCGGACATGGTGCGCCGCACTGCGCAAAAGCTGACCCCCAGCGATGCCCATCGGTCGGCGGTCCCGGGTGAGTGATGTTCCCCTGTCCGGTCTGACGCGCCCGTCGGTTCGGGATCGTGTGTTGGCCTGGTTGTCCCGCCCGGGTGTGCAATCTTGGGCGGCGCGCAATCCTTTGACCCGCCGCATTGCCCGCCGGGATGGGGAAGCGCTGTTCGACTTGGTGGCGGGGTTTGTTCACACGCAAGCCTTGGCGGCGCTGTTGGGCACGGGCGTGATTGAAAAACTGGCTGATCGTCCGGCGGGCTTGGATCAACTGGCGTTCAGCCTTGGGGCGGATCCTGAACGGTTGCAAGTGCTGCTGCGCGCAGGTGTTGCATTGGACCTGTTGCGGCAACGGCGCGACGGGGCATTTGCATTGACCCGCAAGGGCGCTGTTCTGCCCCAGGTGCCTGGCCTGGCCGGGATGATTGACCATCATTCGGTTTTGTACCGCGATCTGACGGACCCTGTTCGATTTTACACCGCGCCGGCAGACACCGAATTGTCAGGTTTCTGGCCCTATGTCTTTGGGGCAGGGGCCGCGACAAATCCGCAAACTGCAGAACGGTATTCGCGACTGATGTCGGAAAGCCAGTCGCTGGTGGCTGAAGAAACCCTGGCCGCTTACGATTTCAAAGGCACGCAGCATTTGATGGATGTGGGCGGCGGCCACGGCACGTTTTTGAAACACGTGGTGGCCAAGCATAAAAAGATGCGGTGCACCTTGTTCGATCTGCCCGCTGTGGTGGCAGCAGCCGATGTGCCGGACGCCATCACACCCCAAGGCGGATCGTTCCGCGATGATCCGCTGCCACAGGGCGCTGACACCATTTCTTTGATCCGGGTGTTGTATGATCACAGTGACGACACGGTTCTGGCCCTGCTGTCCAAAGTGCACGACGCCTTGCCGCCCGGCGGCACCCTGCTGGTGTCAGAGCCGATGTTGACCGGATCAAAGGCAACAGACGTGTATTTTGCCACCTATACACTGGCCATGGGCACGGGGAAAACGCGGTCCCCGGCCCAGATCACGGAACTGATGAAGCAGGCGGGTTTTGGCGGGTCCACCCAGCACAAAACCACCCGGCCTTTCATCACCAGCGTCCTGTCTGCCACGAAAGACAGCTAAACTGTCTAATTAGGTTGACATACATGCCTGTAATTTTACACTGACACTACTGAAATGGACGTCTGACGCCAAAGGGAGGGATTCGCTGTGGATGCAAATGCTGTCATTCTGATGGGTCCAAAGGACTTGCAGCTTGATGCTTTGCCCATCAAAGACCCCTGTTCGGGCGATTTGGTGGTGGAAATTCGCCATTCAGGAATCTCTACCGGAACGGAAAAACTGCTGTGGACAGGTGAAATGCCCCCGTTCCCCGGCATGGGGTATCCCTTGGTGCCTGGCTATGAAGCCGCAGGCGAGGTGGTGGATGCCGCGCCAGACACCGGTTTTAAGTCCGGTGATTTTGTTTTTGTGCCCGGATCCAATTGCTTTGACGGGGCGCGGTCATTGTTTGGCGGGGCCGCGGACCGGATTGTGACATCGGCTGATCGTGTGTCGCGCATTGATGCGGGCCTTGGCGCAGAAGGTGCATTGCTGGCTTTGGCGGCCACAGCGCGCCACGCGCTGGCGGGCGTTCATGCGTCTTTGCCAGATTTGATCGTGGGGCACGGCGTCTTGGGTCGTTTGCTGGCACGGTTAACGGTCGCAGCCGGGGGGCCAGCCCCCACGGTTTGGGAAGTGTCAGAATCCCGGATTGACAGCGACGGCACTTATGCCGTGGTGCATCCCGATCACGACGACCGCCGCGATTACCGCTGCATCTATGACGCGTCGGGCGATGCGTCTTTGTTGAACAGCTTGATTTCCCGTCTCCAAAAAGGGGGCGAAGTGGTGCTGGCGGGGTTCTATCCCCAGCCCATCAATTTTGCCTTCCCGCCCGCCTTCATGAAGGAAGCCCGGCTGCGGGTGGCGGCAGAATGGACCCCAGATGATTTGGTGGCCACGCGCCAGTTGGTGGAAACGGGGGCCTTGTCTTTGGATGGGCTGATCACCCACCGCCACAGCGCCCACGATGCCCCAACCGCCTATGCAACCGCGTTTTCTGACGACGCGTGTTTGAAAATGATCCTTGATTGGAGTGCCCAAGCATGAGCCTTGATGATGTCCCCAACCTGAAAGGGTACGACGCAGCCTTGCGGGCCGAAGCGGCGGAACCCACATTGGAAGTTCCCCAGTCAGAGCCCACCAGCAAAACCCAGATCATCGCGATCTATGGCAAGGGTGGCATCGGCAAGTCGTTCACCTTGGCGAACCTGTCCCACATGATGGCGGAACAGGGAAAGCGCGTGCTGTTGATTGGGTGTGACCCAAAGTCCGACACCACCAGCTTGTTGTTCGGCGGCAAGGCGTGCCCCACCATTATCGAAACTTCCACCAAGAAGAAATTGGCGGGCGAAGAAGTGGCCATCGGCGATGTCTGCTTCAAGCGCGGCGGTGTCTTCGCCATGGAATTGGGCGGTCCAGAAGTGGGCCGGGGCTGCGGGGGACGCGGCATCATCCACGGGTTCGAATTGCTGGAAAAACTGGGCTTCCACGATTGGGATTTTGACTATGTCCTGCTGGATTTCCTGGGCGACGTGGTGTGCGGCGGTTTCGGTCTGCCCATCGCCCGTGACATGGCGCAAAAAGTAATCCTGGTGGGGTCCAACGACCTGCAATCGCTGTACGTGGCCAACAACGTGTGTTCGGCGGTGGAATACTTCCGCAAGCTGGGTGGCAACGTCGGCGTGGCGGGGCTGGTGATCAACAAAGACGACGGATCGGGTGAGGCGCAAGCTTTTGCCAAAGCCGTGGATATTCCCGTGCTGGCATCCATCCCGCAAGACGATGACCTGCGCAAGAAAAGCGCGAATTATCAGATCGTTGGCACGGCCGAAAGCCAATGGGGCGCGCTGTTCGCGGCCCTGGGCGAAAACGTGGCAGAGGCCCCGCCCATGCGTCCAACGGCCCTGACGCAAGACGAATTGTTGGAATTGTTTGACGGGTCCGACACCGGCGCTGGCGTGGTGCTGGAACCGGCCACCGATCAGGACATGCGCGGCAAGAATTCCGAACCCAAAGCTTCCCTTGAAGTCATCTACGACGAGGCATGATGGACCGCGAAGTCACATACGAC
>JAHDDS010000113.1 GCA_020629235.1 Planktomarina sp. | reverse complement strand
GTCATGCGCTGCATCCAGCCCATGCGGGCGACGCAGTTGAACACCCAGCCCAGCTGCGCGTGTTCGGGGACTTGGGATTGGTTGAACAAGATCGACTTTTCCGGATCAATCCCGCTGGCGATGAAGCCCGCGCACAATTCACGCGTGTTGCGGGCCAGATCGGCCGGGTCCTGCCAGACGGTGATGGCGTGCAAATCCACCATGCAGTACACGGTTTCAAAATCGCCGGTGTTCTGCATATCCACAAAGCGCTTCATGGCGCCCAGGTAGTTGCCCAGCGTCAGGCCGCCGGATGGCTGAATGCCCGAAAACACGCGGGGGGTGAAGGTGCTGGCCATGGGTGGCCTCCGTTCCGTCTGGAAAAATTGGTGCGCATCGCTTACCCAGGCCCCCATGATACGTCAAGGAAGGCGCACCCCATGCACAGCCCCAACGCCCCCGTGGTGAACAATCTGCCCCCCACCGTGATCTTGGTGTTTTTGCCCATGGTCATCGCCGAAGGATATTTCGCCGGGGCCGAGGCGGGCCTGTGGGGCCAGCAAGGCATCCGCGCTTTGGCCATTCAACAGTTCGCCTATTTCCCCGAAGTGGTGCAAGCGGCGCTGCAGCGGGGCGCTTGGGGGGCGGATGTGCTGTGGCGGTTCATCACCTTCAGCTTTGTGAACTTGGGCTTTCTGGGCACCATCTTTTCCGGGGTGATGACCTTGGCCTTGGGCAAATACGTGGCCGAAAGTTTGGGCGAAGTTACCTTCGTCGCTGTGTTCTTCTTGTCGGCCATCTTCGGTGCGGTGGTGTATACGGCGGTGCCGGGCCAAACCTATCCGCTGTTTGGGGCTTATCCGGCGGCCTTCGGCCTGTTGGGGGCGTTCAGCTTTGTGCTCTATACCCAGGCGGGCGGGATGCTGTCCCAACAGATGCGGGCGTTCCAACTGCTGGGGGTTTTGCTGGTTCTGAACTGGATTTACGTGCTGTTCTTTGGCGCGGCCAACACCTGGATCGCTGAACTGGCGGCGGCCATATTGGGCTTTGCCATCGCGGCCCTGCGGGTGCCCGGCGGCGTGGCCCTGGTGTTGGACAAGCTGCGGCAACGGTGATGCCCGGCACACCTGGCGCGGCCCGTTGGCTTACCGCCGGATGCCCCGCCGGAAGTCCCCCAAGCTGAACGCCCCCACCAGCCCGCCGATCAGGGCATAGCTGGCCATGCCCACCAAGATCAGCACCAACAGCGCGGCATAGCGCAAGCCCGGCGTGCCCAGGGCCGTGCCCAAGATCAACCCCGTGATCCACAGCACCGCGCCCATGGCCAGACTGGCCAGGACAATGCGGGGGATGCGGGTCAGCAACTGCTGGTCAAAGCGGGCCGCTTCGCCGAATTTGCGACTGCCCCACCACAGGCACACCAACATGCCCCAGCCCGCCAACGTCGCCCCAAACGCAGCGGATGTATAACCCACCACAGGGGCCAGTCCGATGGCCACCGCAGCGTTGATCACCAGCGCCACAACGGCGTACCAGAACGGCGACTTGGTGTCTTCGCGGGCAAAGAACAGCGGCTGCAGCACCTTTTGCAGAACAAAGGCCGGAAGGCCGATGCCGTAAATCGCCGTGGCGATGGCGGTGGCGGCGGTGTCTTGGGCCGTGAAGCTGCCGCGTTCAAACAAGACCGCCACCAGGGCCGCTGGGATCACCGCCAGGGCCACGGCGCAAGGCAACGTCAGCACCAGGGCGAATTCGGCCGCGCGGTTCATGGCGTCGCGGCCACCGTCCGTGTCCCCCGCCCCAAGACGGCGTGACAGTTCGGGCAGCAGGACGATCCCCACAGCGATCCCCACCACCCCCAAGGGCAGTTGGTACAACCGGTCGGCATAGTACAGCCAGGCATTGGCCCCTTCAAAATAACTGGCCACCTGACGTCCGATCAGCAAGTTCACTTGCACCACGCCGCCCGCCAGGGCCGCAGGGCCTGCGATGATGGCCAGGCGCTTTAATTCAGGCGTCCAGCGGGGCAACTTGGGGGTCACGGCAAAACCCGCGCGCTTGGCTGCCACCCACACCAGCGCCAGCTGCGCGATCCCCGCGATGGGCACAGCCCAGGCCAGGGTCAGCCCCATATCCCATCCCGCCTGAACCCCCATCACCAGCGCCGCGATGAAGATCATGTTCAGCAGCACAGGCGCCGCCGCCGCCGCACGAAAGTGCCCGCCTGCGTTCAACACCCCCGACAGCAGCGCCGCAAGCGAGATGAAAAAGATATACGGAAACGCGATGCGGCCATAGATCACCGTCAGATCAAACCGCGCGTCGCCCGCAAAGCCGCTGGCCATGGCCCACACCAGCCAGGGCATAAAGATCGTGGCCAAGGCGCACAGCCCCAGCAGGACCAAAGCCAGCATGGCGAAGGCGTCGCGGGCGAACCCCAGCGGGTCTTCGCCGCGTTCCAAGCGTTTGGAAAACATCGGCACAAAGGCCATGTTGAACGCCCCTTCCGCAAAGAAGCGGCGAAACAAATTGGGCAGCGAAAAGGCCAGCACAAAGGCTTCGGCCACAGGCCCCGCCCCCAAGGTGGCGGCGATCATCACGTCGCGCACAAACCCCAGGACGCGGGACATCAAGGTCCAGCCCCCCACGGTAAAGAACCCCCGCATCAGGCGGATCGGTGTCACGACAGCGCCCTTTCTGCCCCGGTCTGAATCGCCTCTAACAGATGGGCTTCCAAGCTGTCTTGCTTGTCCTTGCTGCGGTACTTCAGGCCGAACATGTCCTTGACGTAAAACGTGTCCACCGCCTGTTCGCCATAGGTGGCGATGACCGCGCTGAAGATGTTCACGTTCATGGACGCCAAGGCCCGGGTCAGGTCATAAAGCAAGCCGGGGCGGTCGCGGGTGTCCACCTCGATGATGGTGAAAATATCGGACCCTTCGTTGTCAAAGGTGATGGTGGTGGGCACGCGGAATTTGCGTTCGCGTTTCTTGATCTTGTCTTTGTCGCGCACTGCGTCGCGGGCCACCACTTCCCCTTTCAGGGTCTTGGTGATCATCTGTTTCAGACGCGGCAAACGGTCCTGGGCAAAGGGGCTGCCGTCGGCATCTTGGATCCAAAAGGCAGCGGTGACATACCCGTCCTTGGTGGTGAAAGTGCGCGCGTCCACCACGTTGGCCCCGATCAGCGCCAAGGCCCCGGTGATGCGCCCGAAGATGCCGGGGTGGTCCACCATGGCAAAGCAGGCCCGGGTGGCATCGCGGTCTTCGTCCAGTTCCAAATCCATGCCGATTTCATCGTCGGCCACGTCGTGCAGCAGACGGGCGAACACCTCGTGCGCGGTGAAGTGCAGGCCTTGCCAGTATGGCGGATAATGGCGCTGGATTTCGCGGGTGATGTCTTTGCCTGTCCAGCCGTCCAGCAGACTGCGCAGCTTGCGCTTGGCTTCGGCCCCGCGATTTTCGCGGTTCAGTGCTTCCAGGCCGTTTTCCAACGCCGATTTGGTCTGGCGGTACAGCGCGCGGATCAGAACGGCTTTCCAGTTGTTCCACACCCCGGGCCCCACGCCAGAAATATCGCAGACCGTCAGCACCGTCAGCAGGTTCAAGCGGTCCACGGTTTTCACGCCCTTGGCAAAATCCGCCACGGTGCGTGGGTCCGCGATGTCGCGCTTTTGGGCCATATCGGACATAAACAGGTGATACCGCACCAGCCATTCCACGGTGTCCGCCTCGCTTGCGTTCAGCCCCAAACGCGGGGCCACCTTGCGCGCAATCTGCGCCCCCAGGATCGAATGGTCCTTGTCGCGCCCCTTGCCGATGTCATGCAGCAGCAGCGCGATATAAAGCACCTTGCGGTTCACGCCTTCCTTCAGAATGCCGCTGGCCACGGGCAGTTCTTCCACCAGTTCTTC
>JAHDDS010000112.1 GCA_020629235.1 Planktomarina sp. | reverse complement strand
GTGGATATCAGCGCCGAAAGCATTTCCAAAACCAACATCAGCCACCACGCCTGGGACGCAGGCCGGCGCATCAACCTGGAACGCGCGTTGAAGGTGGGGGACGAACTGGGCGGGCACATTGTGTCGGGGCACGTGGACGGTGTGGCCGAAGTTGTGGGCATTGAAGACGACGGCGACAGCACCCGCGTGACCCTGCGTGCCCCTGGCGATTTGGCCCGCTTCATCGCGCCCAAAGGGTCCGTGGCGCTGAACGGCACCAGCCTGACGGTCAACGATGTGGACGGCGCGGACTTCGGGATCAACTTCATCCCCCACACCAAATCCGTCACCACCTGGGGTGACGTGGCCCAAGGCGATAAGATTAACCTTGAGATCGACACGCTGGCCCGATACGTGGCGCGTCTGAAGGATTGGGGATGAAACATGTCTGACGTGCTGCCGTTTGAACAACCCGGGCCCGTGGAACAGGACTGGTCGGACGCGATTTCCAGCGTGGAAGAAATTCTGGAAGACGCCCGCAACGGCCGCATGTTCGTTCTGGTGGACCACGAAGACCGCGAAAACGAAGGCGATCTGGTGATCCCCGCCCAAATGGCCACGCCCGAGGCGATCAATTTTATGGCCACCCACGGGCGCGGGCTGATCTGTCTGTCCATGACCGGCGAACGGGCCGACGAATTGGGCCTGTCGTTGATGTCGTCTTACAATTCGTCGCGCCATGAAACCGCCTTCACCGTCAGCATCGAAGCGCGCGAAGGGGTCACTACGGGGATTTCTGCCCATGACCGCGCCCGCACCGTGGCTGTGGCCATCGACGGGTCCAAAACCGCCGCCGACATCGCATCGCCCGGCCACGTCTTCCCCCTGCGCGCCCGGGCTGGCGGCGTGCTGGTGCGCGCGGGCCATACAGAGGCCGCCGTGGACATTTCCCGCCTGGCGGGGCTGAACCCATCGGGTGTCATTTGCGAGATTATGAACGACGACGGCACCATGTCGCGCCTGCCGGAACTGATCGCCTTTGCCCAAAAACACGGCCTGAAGATCGGCACGATTTCTGATCTGATCGCCTATCGCCGCCGCCACGACAACCTGGTGAAAGTCCGCCAAGAAGAGACGATTACTTCCGAATTCGGCGGCGACTGGCAGATGCGGATTTACACCGACGAAACCCAAGGGGCCGAACACATCGCCCTGATCAAAGGGGACATCACCACCCCCGAACCGGTGCTGGTGCGCATGCATTCGCTGGATCCCATGCTGGACATGGTGGGGTCGGGGGCCAAGGGCCGGGCGTTTGAATTTTCCGAGGCGATGAAGCTGATCGCGGCAGAAGGGCGTGGGGCCGTGGTGCTGCTGCGCGATTTGCATATGAAGATCAGTGCCGACGATGAAGTGTCGCCCCAAACGCTGCGCCAATACGGGCTGGGGGCGCAAATCCTGTCGTCGCTTGGCATCGGCCAGATGGAGCTGTTGACCAATTCGCCCGAACCCAAAGTGGTGGGGCTGGAAGCCTACGGCCTGGAAATCATCGGAACCCGCAAAATATCGGAGCTGGGATAATGGCCGGACATTCAGATTATGACATGGGGCTGCCGGACTTTGCTGACCCGGTGAAGGCGCTGATCGTGATCGCGCCGTACTATACCGCGATTTCCAATGCCCAGCTGGCATCGGCCCGGGGTGTTTTGGACCGCGCCGGGGCAGGGCACGACACGGTGGAAGTGGCCGGATCGTTGGAGGTGCCCACCGCCATCGCCATGGCCGAACGCATGTCGAACTATGACTGCTATGTCGCTTTGGGCTGCGTCATTCGCGGGCGCACCAGCCACTATGACGTGGTGGTGAACGAAAGCGCGCGGGGCATTATGCTGCTGGGTCTGCAGGGGCTGTGCATCGGCAACGGGATCATCACCGTGGAAAACATGGACCAGGCGGAAGAACGCGCAGACGCGGACCGATTGGACACCGCAGGCGGGGCCGCTGCTGCGTCGCTGAACTTGCTGGGCCTGGCGCGCAAATGGGGCCGGCCCAAAGGCCCCATGGGGTTTGACATGGGCGACGGGATCAAATTGGCATGACGCTGTCTGGGAACCAAAAACGCCGCATGCGGTCCGCCAGCCGCCTGTTCGCGGTGCAAGCGCTGTTCCAGATGGAAGCATCGGGCCAGACGGTGGACGCGGTGCAGGTGGAATTCGAAGATTATCGCTTTGGTGCCGAATACGATGAAGGCGCGTTTGAAGACGGCGACCCGGACCATTTCCGGGCCGTCATGGGCGGGGCTGTGAACCACCAAGCCGCCATCGACCAAGCCACCGACCGCGCCCTGGTGGCCAAATGGCCCATCGCCCGGATCGACCCCACCTTGCGCGCCCTGTTTCGCGCGGCAGGGGCCGAAATGATGGACAAAGTGGCCCCCCCCCGCGTGGTGATCACCGAATATGTCGACGTGGCCAAGGCGTTCTTTCCCGACGGCAAAGAAGCCAAGTTCGTCAACGCCGTCCTGGATCACATGGCCCGCGAGGTCCGGCCAGAGGCGTTCACGTGACCGCCATGCCCACCTTGGACTGGGGGGCAGGCGACCCAGACGATCTGCGCGCAGGATACGCCGCCGACCGCGCCACCATCGCCCACACCTGCCACGCGGATGTGGTGCAAAGCCAAGTGGACAGCATCACCGGTCCGGCCATCCGCTTTGACCCGCCGAACGCCACAGGCACCCCGATCCTGTACTTTCACGGCGGCGGCTGGGTGGCGGGCAGCCCACAGACCCACGTGACGCTGTGTTCTTGGATGGCCGCCATCACCGGGCGGATGATCTTGTCCGTGCCCTATACCCTGTGCCCCGAAGCGCAGTTCCCGTCCCAGTATCACCAAGCGGGTCAGGCGCTGGATGACTTTCTGCGCCAGCACGAAGCGGCCATCGTCATGGGCGACAGTGCGGGTGCGGCCATGGCGTTTTGGGCGGAAGCGGCGGCCTTGGGGCAGGTGGCGGCGGTTGTGTCGCTCTACGGTGCATTCGGCGCGGCGGGCACCGCCAGCTTGGCGCGCTTCGGCCCGGACAGCGGCGGGCTGGATGCCGCGTCTGTCGCGGGCATGTACGCGCGCCTGGGGTGCCCGGGCGGTCAGGGCATCGCGGATGCAGTGGCCCCGTTGGGTGCACCGGCCTTGCTGGTAACAGCGGGCCTGGATCCTTTGGCGGATGATCACGCCTGGCTGGCGGCGCAAAGACCTGACCGCGCGGTCAGCACCCTTACGGTCCCAGACCGCCCGCACGCGTTTTTGCAAATGGCCGGCACGGACAAAGTCGCCCAAGCGGCCATGCAAGACGTCGCAGATTGGCTTTTGAAAACAGGGGCCTAGGCCGCGCATCCTGGCAATTTCACCAAGGCAACGGCCCGGTCGGAAAACGCCCCAGACCGCTGCGCGCCATCATCCTTCAGCACCACGGTCGCGCCAGAAATTTCGCCGCCGCGCACGATGATTTGCCCCGATGCGCTGGCCGCCAACGTGTCGTCCACGTCGATGGTGAAGGCCAAGCGCCCCCCGGGGGGCAGGTGCACAAACGGCATCAAAAAGCGGGCGTCGCCGTCATTGGGCCCGGCAAAATTGCCCAAAAACATGCGCCCTTCGACGATGTCCAAGGGTTGGAACACCTCTACCCCCGCGCCGCTGGCTGTGGTGTCAAAGATCAACCCCGCCGCTGACCCGTCCAAGCGCAGTTCCAAGTCGAAATCGCGCAAATCACAGGTGCCTGTGTTTTCCACCACGAACCGGTCCTTGGGCGCGCCTTCAATGAAGCGCACCGACACATCGGCCTGGGCCGCACTGGTGCAAATTAAAAATCCCAAAGATAACAAACGCATGGCCATTCTCCTTTCCACAGGACCTAGCCCGCATCTTCATTTTGCC
>JAHDDS010000111.1 GCA_020629235.1 Planktomarina sp. | reverse complement strand
TTGTCTTCCACCACGGATGTCACTTTTGCGTCCACGCCCGCGTCCGCCAGGGCGGCGTTATAAATGCGGGTGATGGCGGATTTGCGCAGGTCAGGTTTGAACACCTTGCCCACGGCAGTCTTGGGCAACTCATCCAGGATTTCCATGTACTTCGGATGCGCCGCGCGTTCGCTGATTTTGGCTTTGGCGAATTCCATCAGTTCGTCCGTGGTCACAGACGCCCCTTCCACCAACTCGACATAGGCCGCGGGGATTTCGCCCGCGTGGGCGTCGGGCTGTCCGATCGCACCGACAAAGCCCACCGCTTCGTGTCCGGCCAAGGCCTCTTCGATCTCGGCCGGGTCGATGTTGTGACCGCCGCGAATGATCAGGTCTTTGGCCCGGCCCGTGATGAACAGATATCCGTCCGCGTCGATCCGGCCCAAATCGCCCGTGCGCAAATGCGTGTCGAAGTGGTACAGATTGTCGTTCTTCTTGGCTTCGGTATAGGTGTTGCCGGCAAAGACGCCGGGGTTGGCCACGCAGATTTCACCGATTTCATCGGTGTCGCATTCCTTGGGGCCATCTGCTGTGTCCAGCAGGATTTTCACATCCGTATAGGGCAATGGAATCCCCACCGACCCGATCTTCTTGGCCCCCAAATTGGGGTTACAGCTGACCAGGCATGTGGCTTCCGTCAGGCCGTAGCCTTCCACCACTTCCACACCCGTGGCTTTTTCAAACCGCTTGAACAATTCCACCGGCAAGGGCGACGATCCAGAAAAGGCGGTCTTCAGCGATGACACATCCGCATCCACCGGGCGCTGCATCAACGCAGACAGCGCTGTGGGCACGGTGATCATGAAGGTGATGTTCCACCGTTCGATCAGCTTCCAGAAATTGTCGAACACCCCGTCCCCGCGATATCCTTGCGGCGTGGGGAAGATCACGTGGGCGCCGGAACTGATCATGGCCATCAAGATCACATGGCACGCAAACACGTGGAACAGCGGCAGCGGACAGATGATGTTGTCTTCGGGTTCAAACAGCAGCTTGTCCCCCAGCCAACCGTTATAGACCATGCCGGAATATTTGTGCTGCGCCACTTTGGGCATGCCCGTGGTGCCGCCTGTGTGGAAATATGCCGCCACCCGGTCGCCGGTGCTGTCGGCAAAATCCAGGTTGGTGTTTTGCTTGGACACTTCTTTGGTGAAGTCGTGGATTTGCGCGCCGCTGGTGTGGTTCACTTTGGGGCGGATCAGCGGCACGATCAGCTTTTTGGCCCCGGACAGATACCGGTTCAGGTCCACTTCGATCACGTGTTTCACATTGGGGGCCAGGGCCACGGCTTCTGCGGCTTTCTGCGGCACGTCCGTTTTGGGAAAGCCCTTCAGCGTCACCAAAACCTTGGCATTGGTTTCGCGCAGGATGGCCCCGATTTGGTCGGCTTCCAACAGCGGGTTGATGGGGTTGGCGATGCCCGCAATGCCGCCGCCCACCAGGGTCAGGGCCGCTTCGTTACAAACGGGCAGCATATAGGCCACAACGTCCGTTTCCCCCACGCCCAGGCGGCGGAACAGGTTGGCGGCTTGCACAGACTTGTCGCGGAATTCTTGCCAGGTCAGCGTTTCGGCTTTGTCCTTGGGACCCGACATGATTTGGAAGCTGACGCCGGGTTTGGACCCGTGGTTGGTGGCGACGCGATCGACGAACTGATACAGCGTTGTGGACAGTTGGCGATCTTCGAATGGCATTTCATTGACGACGGCATCGATGTCCGCCTTGGTGGCAAAGCCCATGTGTTTTCCTCCCTTTGGTCCTTTTTCGACCTTGGCAGGCAGGATGGGTGCAAATGGCGAATTAGGCAAGCGAATGGTGCGCGGGTGACGTTAGGTCCGCAATCGTGCCATGGGCGCAGCTGGTGCGCGGGGTGGCTGCGGCGCTGAGGCAATCCGACTATGCGTCATCCGCCGTGAACTGCAGCCGCGCCAGGCGCGCATAAAGCCCACCTTTGGCCACCAGTTCTGCGTGGGTGCCCTGGTCCACCACCTTGCCTGCTTCCATCACCAAGATGCGGTCGGCCTTTTTCACCGTGGCCAGGCGGTGGGCCACAACGATGGTGGTACGGTCTTTGGCCATCGCTTCAAACGCCGCTTGGACCGCCGCTTCGCTTTCGGCGTCCAGGGCCGATGTGGCCTCATCCAGCAGCAGGATCGGGGCATCGCGCAGGATCGCGCGGGCGATGGCGATGCGTTGTTTTTGCCCGCCCGACAGCATCACGCCGCGTTCCCCCACGAAGGTGCCGTATCCATCCGGCAGGGCCGCGATGAAATCATGGGCCGCCGCCGCCTGGGCCGCCTGTTCGATCTGCGCGGCATCGGCGGCCGGCGCCCCAAAGGCGATGTTTTCCCCGGCCGACGCGGCGAAGATCACGGGGTCCTGGGGCACCAGGGCAAAATGCTGCCGCACATCGGGCCGGGCCAGGTCACGCAGGTCGTGGCCGTTCAGTGTCACGCGCCCCTGTTGGGGATCAAAGAACCGCAGCAGAAGCTGGATGATGGTGGATTTGCCCGCCCCAGACGGGCCCACGATGGCCACTGTTTCCCCCGGTTGGACCGTGAAACTGACCCCGTTCAATGCGGGGGCATCGGGGCGGCTGGGAAAGGAAAACTGCACGTTGTCAAAGGCAATGGGTCCGGGCGTTGCTTGGGCCGGGGCCGCAGGGTCCACCAGGGTGTCTTGGGCGTTCAGCAATTCCACCAAGCGTTCGGTCGCCCCCGCCGCGCGTTGCAGTTCGGTCCACAGTTCCGACAGGGCCGCCACGGACGACGCAACGATGGCGGCATAGATGACAAATTGCACCAATTCCCCCGCAGTCATATCGCCGCTGCGCACGGTGCTGGCCCCGTACCACAGGACCCCCAGGATGCCGGAGAACACAACGAAGATGATGATCACGGTGATCAGCGCGCGCACCCAGATGCGGGCCTTGGCGCTGTCGAAGCTGTGTTCTGTGGTGGTGCTGAAGGATGCCCGCGCGCCAGTTTCTTGCGTGAAGGCCTGCACCGTTTGCACAGCTTGCAGCGTTTCAGACGCTTCTGCGGATGCGGCCCCGATCCAGTCTTGGTTTTCGCGGCTTAACCGACGCAGACGCCGCCCCAGCGACAAGATGGGCAGCAAGATCAGCGGCACGATCAACAGCACCATCGCCGTCAAACTGGGCGAGGTCCAGATCATCAACGCCAGCCCCCCGATCAGCAACAGGATGTTGCGCAAGAACCAGCTGATGGATGACCCCACCACCGCCAAGATCAGCGTGGTGTCGGTGGTGATGCGGCTTAACACCTCGCCGGTGCGGACTTCTTCATAATATGCAGGCGACATGCCGATCATGCGATCGAACACCGCTTTGCGGATATCCGCCACCACCCGTTCGCCCAAGCGCGTCACCAGAAAATACCGCAACCCTGTGCCCAAAGCGAAGACCAGCGCGATCCCGAACGCCGCGGCGAAATAGCGGTCCAGCAGGTCGAAATCGCCGGTGGCAAAACCATCCACCACCCGCCGCGCCGCCATGGGCAAGATCAGCGATACGGTCGCGGTGATCAGCAGTGCCACCGCCGCCAAAGCCACCGACACGCGGTACGGCTGCAAGAACGGCACCAGCGCCCGCAACACCCCCATTTGGGCCGACGACGCGCGTTTGTCCGCTTCCGCGATGTTGGAGGCGGAGGTGATGTCAGTCATGGCCGGAAACCTTTGCGTGGCGTTGCGCGGTATCTAGGCCCCCAAGGCATCGGCGGCAAGGCACCTGCGGCATCGGGTCTTGATCACCGCCGTTTGGATGAAGTGTGCATCTGCAAAGATTGGGATTTGGAGCGGGTAGCGGGAATCGAACCCGCACCTTAAGCTTGGAAGGCTCTTATGATACCATTTCACCATACCCGCGCCGTGGCGGCGGCGTACCGAAGGGGCGCGGCGGCGTCAAGCGGACAAAGCTGGGTTTTATGATGGGGGCTGGT
>JAHDDS010000110.1 GCA_020629235.1 Planktomarina sp. | reverse complement strand
TGTGACCCACTGATTAAAAGTCAGTTGCTCTACCAACTGAGCTAAGGGCCCACGCGGCGCTACCTAGGCGGAGTGGATTGAAGGGTCAAGGGGGATTCCTGCGACATACTGGATTCCCTGACCCCCCGTGGATATATGCCCGCCATGGAACACGCGCGCTTTATGAAAATGCACGGTCTGGGCAATGATTTTGTGGTCATTGACGCCCGGCACACGAACCTGGTGGTGACGCCAGCGTTGGCCCGTGGTTTGGGGGACCGCAACCGCGGGGTGGGGTTTGACCAATTGGCGGTGATCCGCCCCGGTGCGGACACGGACTTGGACCTGGTGTTCTGGAATGCGGACGGCACCACCGCTGGGGCCTGCGGCAATGCCACCCGCTGCGTCGCCCGGTACGAGATGGACCGCACTGGCGCGGATGCCCTGACCCTGCGCACAGAACGCGGCGTTTTGTACGCCAAAGCTGCGGGGGATTTGGTTTCCGTCAACATGGGCCAGCCGCAATTGACCTGGGACACGGTGCCTTTGGCGCACGATGTCGATCTGCTGCATTTGCCAATGGATGGTGACCCGGTGGCCACGGGCATGGGCAATCCCCATTGCACGTTCTTTGTGGACGACGTTGATGCGTTGGACTTGGCACAGTTCGGCCCAACCGTTGAACATGACCCATTGTACCCCCAACGCACGAACGTGCAGGTGGCCCATGTGGTGGGGCCGGATCATCTGCGCATGCGCGTCTGGGAACGGGGCGTGGGGGAAACCTTGGCGTCTGGATCATCGTCGTGTGCGGTGGCGGTGGCGGCCCATCGCCGTGGCTTAACCGGGCGCACGGTGCGCTTGGATTTGGACGGCGGGCGCATCGACATCGACTGGCGCGATGACGGTGTTTGGATGACAGGCCCAACGGCCCATGTGTTTGATGGCACACTGACCCCCGACTTTCTGGAACGGTTGGGATGAAGCCCCCAGTCTTTTCCAACCACGGCTGCCGGCTGAACATGTATGAGACAGAGGCGATGCGCGATCTGGCCACCCAGGCGGGCCTGGACGACGCGGTGATCGTGAACACATGCGCGGTCACGGCAGAAGCCGTGCGCAAGGCCAAGCAAGACATCCGCAAGCGCCGCCGGGACAATCCAGGTGCCAAGATCATCGTCACAGGGTGCGCCGCGCAGATTGACCCGGATGCCTTCAACGCCATGGCAGACGTCGACCATGTCATCGGCAACACAGAAAAGATGCAGGCCAGCACATGGGCTGGCTTGGCGGGGGATTTCGGCACAGAACCCGTGCAGGTGAACGACATCATGTCCGTGACGGAAACTGCTGGGCATATGATTGATGGGTTTGGTACCCGCAGCCGGGCCTATGTCCAGGTGCAAAATGGCTGCGACCACCGCTGCACGTTCTGCATCATCCCATACGGCCGGGGCAATTCGCGGTCGGTGCCTGCGGGCGTGGTGGTGGACCAGATCAAGCGCTTGGTGGACAAGGGCTTTAACGAGGTGGTGCTGACCGGCGTGGATATGACCAGCTGGGGCGCGGACCTGCCGGGGAAGCCGCACCTGGGGGACCTGGTGCTGCGCATCCTGAAGCTGGTGCCAGACTTGCCGCGTTTGCGCATAAGTTCCATCGATTCGATCGAGGTGGACGAAGCCCTGATGCAGGCCATCGCCACCGAACCCAGGCTGATGCCGCACTTGCATCTGTCCCTGCAACACGGGGATGATCTGATCCTGAAGCGCATGAAGCGCCGTCATTTGCGCGACGATGCCATACGCTTTGTGGAAGACGCCCGCAGGCTGCGCCCCGACATGACGTTCGGGGCCGACATCATCGCGGGCTTCCCGACCGAGACCGAGGCGGCTTTTGAAAACTCCGCCAAACTGGTGGCGGACTGCCACCTGACATGGCTGCACGTGTTCCCCTATTCCATCCGCCCTGGCACCCCCGCCGCACGAATGCCGCAAGTGGACGGGCGGGTGATAAAGGCCCGGGCCGCACACCTGCGCGCCCTTGGGGATGCTGCGGTAAATGCGCATCTGACCACGCAAGTGGGGAAGGGGCACAGCGTCCTGATGGAAAACCCCCAAATGGGCCGGACGGAACACTTCGCAGAGGTGGTGTTCGACGCGCCCCAAACCGAAGGCACCATCGTGCCCACCAAGATAACGGGTCAAACTGGCACCCAGTTGCAAGGCGAGGCTGCGTGAGCCCGCCGATCCTTTATTCTTTCCGCCGCTGCCCCTATGCCATGCGCGCGCGGCTGGCGATCCAAGCGGCGGGGGTGCAGGTCGAACTGCGCGAAATCGTCTTGCGCGACAAGGCAGCGGCGTTTCTGGCGGCCAGCCCCAAGGGCACGGTGCCTGTGGTGGTGGATGGCGACACGGTGATCGAAGAAAGCCTGGACGTCATGGCCTGGGCCCTGGCCCAAAACGACCCTGAAGCTTGGCAAGATATGCCCGCTGCGGGCCAAGACTGGATTGCCCGCTGCGATGGCCCGTTCAAGCACGACCTGGACCGTACGAAATATGCAACCCGCTATCCAGATGCGGACCCGGCGGTGGCACGGGCAGGGGCGGCCGACTTCCTGCGGGATTTGAACCTGGCTATCGGACAAAAACCCTGGCTGTTCGGCAACGCGCCCACCTGGGCCGATTTTGCTGTGCTGCCCTTTGTGCGCCAGTTCGCCAACATCGACCGGACTTGGTTCGATGCCCAAGACTGGCCCCATGTGATCCGCTGGTTGGACGCGTTTTTGGGGTCTGATCGGTTTCAGTCAATCATGACCAAGTATCCCAAATGGGAACCCGGTGACCCGGTAACGATGTTCCCTTAGACCCGCGTCACAGCTTGCGTTTTAAGGTGTCGCCGAATGCAATTTTCGGGGTCAGTTCGATGTGGTCGCTGTCCAAAGCTGGCGCCATACCGTTGCGGGCGGCGATGATTTGCGCGGCCGTTTGGCCGATTTCAAACCGGCAGGAATCCATCGTGGCCAACCGCCGCGACAGGCCTTCGATCAGTTCCACCTTGTTGAACCCTGCCAAGCCCACTTGGTCCGGGATATCGATGCCTGCGTCTTGCAAATGCAACAGCCCGCCCGCACCGATCAGATCGTTGGAAAAATAGAGAAACTCCAACTCTGGCGTGCGCGCCAGCAGTTCTGCGGTCATCTCGCGCCCTTTGGCCAGGGCCGACCCGCCACTGTAAAATTCGCGGTCCATGATCTCTACGCCGTTGCGCGCCAGGGCTTCGGTGAAGCCTTCAAAGCGTTTGCGCGCCCGGTGGTCCAGCGACATGGTGGTGCCCAAAAACCCGATGTGTTCGTAGCCTGCTTTCAAGATCGCTTCGGCCATCATCCGCCCGGCCCGGCGGTGGGAAATGCCCACCATGGCGTCGATGGGCTTGCCGTCTGTGTCCATTATTTCCACCACCGGGATGCCCGATTCCGACAGCATTTTGATCGACGCATCGCTGTGTTCCAGCCCCGCCACGATCATGCCAGATGGCCGCCACGACAGCATTTCGTACAGGACTTCTTCCTCCTTTTCGGGGGAATATCCGGTCACACCCACCACAGGCTGCAACCCTGTGCCGTCCAATGCCGCGGAAATGCCAGACATGACTTCGGGAAACACCATGTTGGACATGGACGGGATCACCACGGCCACCAAGTTCACCCGCTGGCTGGCCAGCGCACCGGCGATTTTATTGGGCACGTATCCCAGGGTTTTCGCGGCGGCCAAAACCTTTTCCCGCGTGGTGGCGGACACATCGCCCCGGTTGCGCAGCACGCGGCTGACCGTCATTTCCGACACACCCGAAGCTTCGGATACATCGCGCAGGGTAAGGGGGCGTTTTTGTTGGGACACGGGCAGGCAACCTTTGAACTTTGCGCCATGCTAACCACCACAAGCGGCGATGTCCAAGCCAAACGCCATTGGATTCGCGCACCGCCCAGGCCATAATCGCCCCGCGCGGCCCCGTGGCTCAACTGGATAGAGCAGCCCCCTCCTAAGGGGCAGGTTG
>JAHDDS010000109.1 GCA_020629235.1 Planktomarina sp. | reverse complement strand
GGCGTCAGGCGAAACACCCCCGCGCCGCCATTGCCATAGAGCGGTTTGACAATCACATCGCCGTGGCGGTCGCGGAATGTTTTCAACGTGTCCAAATCCCGCGCGATCATGGTGGGGGGGATTAAGTCGGGAAACTGCAACATCAGCAGTTTTTCGGGGTAATTGCGCACCCAGAACGGATCGTTCACCACCTGCACCTTGCCCTTCAGCAGGTCCAAAATATGGGTGGTGGTGATGTATCCCATGTCAAAGGGCGGGTCTTGGCGCAGCCAAATCACGTCCATGGTGGACAGATCCAAAGGCTCTGCCGGGCCCAGATCGACATGGTCGCCCACCTGCTGGCGCAGAACCATGGATTTGGCTTTGGCGATGACCTTGCCTTCGTCCACGGCCAAATCGTCCGGGGTGTAATACCACAGCTTGTGGCCCCGCAGTTGCGCTTCCCATGCGATGCGAAACGACGAATCTGCGTGGATATCCACGGCTTCCATCGGATCCATTTGAAATGCGACGTTCAACGCCATGGGCACCCCCTTCGGTCTGGTGGGGCCTAGATGGCAGTCATCCCCGCATCTGGCAAGGTCCGCGATCTGGCGGTCCGCTGCGGATTGTGTGCCGTACCGGATCAGGCGGTGATGGCGTTTTCCAAAATGTGGATGCGGCCCACGGCGTCGCAGGTGGCCACGTTGAACTGCATGTCCACATCCAACGATCGGCCCGTGGCAGCCAAGAAAGCCAATGCGGCATTCATCAACCGTTCCTGTTGGCGCGCGGACACAGCGGCCCGGGCGGTTCCGTGGGTTTTGGACTTTTTGACTTCTGTAAAGACCAAGGTTGCGCCGCGTTGGTGGATCAGGTCCAGTTCGCCAAAGGGGCTGCGCCAACGGCGGTCCAGCAGGTCCAAACCCATATCGCCATAAATGGCTTCGACACGTGCTTCTGCAGCCAGTCCAGCGGCATGGTTGCTGGCCCCACGCAAGGCGCGCTGGCGACTGGGCGCGCGATCATGAATCACTTGTGTTTGTGTTCGGGTCTGTATTTGAGTCTGCATTGTCTTGGGCCACCTGTAATGCGCGCTGATACACTTGACGCTTCGGCAGGTTAAACGCACCCGCCACGATTTCAGAAGCATCTTTCACACGCATGGTTAACAACGCGTTGCGAAGGGCGCTGTCGATGTCTGAATCTTCTGCGGTTTTGCCCATCATCGGGGCCACCACCAGCACCACTTCGCCTTTGGGGGCTTTTGCGCGGCAGCGCGTGGCCAGGGCGTCGGCGGTGGTGCGGTCAATCTCTTCGAACCGTTTGGTCAGTTCCCGGCACAGGGTCACCGGGTGATCTGGTCCCGCGATGTGCGCGATGGCCGCACACAAATCAGCCGTCCGGTTTGGGGCTTCGTACAACACCAGGGTGGTTTTGGTGGCCAGCAGGTCGGTCAGGGCCGCGGTGCGCGCTGCCGCTTGGGGGGGCAAGAAGCCCGCAAAAAGGAATCGGTCCGTTGCCAGGCCCGCCAGGGACAGGGCGGTTACCACAGCGCTGGGCCCCGGGGCCGCCGTCACACAAATGCCCATGGTGTGGGCATCTTGCACCAATTTGAATCCGGGATCGGCGATCAAGGGCGTTCCAGCTTCCGAGGCATAGGCCACCGATCCAGCCGCCGCCAAGGCCATCACCTTGGCGCGGTCTGCGGGCGAAGAATGGTCGTGATAGGCCAGAATCCTGCGGCCCCCAAGGGGTATGGCGTGTATGTCCAAAAGTTTGCGCAACGTGCGCGTGTCTTCGGCCACCAACACTTCGGCGGATGTCAAAATGTCCAAAGCCCGCAGGGTGATGTCGCGGGCGTTGCCGATGGGGGTCGCCACCAGGTAAAGACCAGAGTCCATGGGAATTGATTTGGGATTCAAGCCTAGCCCCTTTGCCCGCAATAGCTTAAAGATTCGCTTTGATTATGTCCGATGGGACTGTGGGAGGTTTCTATGATTGCATCTTTCTTTTCAAGCTTGGGCCGCAAAACCCGGCTGGCCGCTTTGGCTTTGGCTGCAACGGCGTTGACGGCCTGTGATCCGTCCGCGCTGACGAATTTGGTGCCAGGCGGGGCCGGGGGCGGCGGTAAGGTGCAGGTGGCGCTGTTGCTGCCAAAGGGCAATCCGCAGACGGCGGGTCTGTCGGCATCGGCTGAAAACGCGGTGCGCTTGGCGATCCAAGGTTTGGGCGAAGGTGTAGAGGTCGACTTGCGCGTCTATGACACCAAGGGCGATGCAGGCACGGCTGCGTCCGTTGCGGGATCGGCCATCGCCGAAGGCGCGCAGGTGATTTTGGGGCCGCTTTTTGCAGAAAACGCTGTGGCCGTGGGCAATGTGGCGGGACCCGCTGGCGTCAGCGTGCTGGCCCTGTCCAACAACACCGCTGTGGCCGGGGGCAATGTTTTTGTCCTGGGCAACACCTTCCGCAATTCGGCAGACCGGTTGGTGAATTACGCGTTTTCCCAAGGCAAGCGCCGCGCTTTGGTGGTGCACGCCAAAAACATCGCGGGCAACGCCGGGCGTGACGCCCTGGTGGGGGCCATGGCTGGGGCTGGTGCTGCGCCTGCAGGCGTTCAGGGGTACGAGTTTACCCCCGAAGGTATCCAGGCTGCGTCCAACAAAATTGCGGCCCAAGCCAAAGCGGTGGGTGCTGATGTGATCTTGCTGACGGCTGATTACGGCAGCGGCGATTTGCAATTCTTGGCCCAGATCCTGCCCGAAGCCGGGGTGAACCCGGCCACAACGCAATACGCGGGCATCACCCGCTGGGATGCAGAACCGGCCAATTTCACGCTGCCGGGCATCCAGGGCGGTTGGTTTGTTAAACCCGACCCCCAACGCATGGCGGCGTTCGAATCCCGCTATGCCGCCCAGTTCGGTGGTACGCCGCACCCGCTGGCCGCTGTGGCGTTTGACGGGATGGCGGCCGTGGGGGCCTTGGCGTCTTCGGGCCGTGGCACCTTTGCACCGGCCAACTTCGCTGTGGCATCGGGCTTTGAAGGCGCGGGCGGCATCTTCCGCTTGCTGCCCAGTGGCGGCAACCAACGCGGTATGGCTGTGGCCACCATCCGCGGTCGCGAGGTTGTCATCCTAAGCCCAGCACCGGACCGTTTCCGTGGCACTGGCTTCTGATCCGATCCCATCTGTCCTTTTGCAAGCGCCGGGCGGTTTGATCTGCCCGGCGCAAGCTGTTTTTGACGCCCCCCATGTGTTGGACGCGCTGCAGGCCGTCGATCTGGCAGGCCAAGACCCGTCTGCGGCGCGGGCCTTGGTGGTGGGGGTGCTGTCGGACGCGCTGACGCAAGGGCGCAGCGCCATTGCGGATGCTTTTGCCCAAACCCCCACCCAGTCGCGTCCGGCCACGCGGGCCTATGCCCATTTGACTGATTGCGTGGTGGCGGCGGCCTTTCACACGGTGGTGACCCGTCTGGTGCCAGCCTCTGCCGGGGCCGATCAAAGCTTTGCTGTGGTGGCCGTCGGCGGATACGGGCGCGGGGAAATGGCCCTGCATTCCGACGTGGACCTGCTGTTCTTGACCGGGGGCAAAGCGTCCCCTTGGGCCACATCGGTGGTGGAAGCGCTGCTGTATATCTTGTGGGATTTACGGCTGAAGGTGGGCCACGCCACCCGGTCCATCACCGAATGCGTCACCTTGGCGCGCCAGGATTACACCATCCGCACATCGTTGGTGGAAATGCGGTGCCTGCTGGGGGATGCGGCCCTGGCGGACACCCTGCAAACCCGCCTGCGCGACACGTTGTTTACGGGCACTGAACGGGACTTCATCGAAGCCAAGCTGGACGAACGGGCCGACCGCCACACCAAGCAGGGCGGGCAGCGGTACGTGGTGGAACCCAATGTGAAGGAAGCCAAAGGCGGGCTGCGGGACCTGCAGTCGCTGTTTTGGATCGGCAAATACGTCAACGGGGTGGGGGACGCCGCCGAACTGGTGGATCTGGGCGTGTTCACCCCGGATGAATTCAACACATTTGTGACCGCCGAAGACTTTCTGTGGGCCGTGCGCTGCCACCTGCATTTGATCGCAGGCCGGGCCATGGATCAGCTGACGTTCGATCTGCAGGTCGAAGTGGCCGCGCGCATGGGATACA
>JAHDDS010000034.1:20793-25124 GCA_020629235.1 Planktomarina sp. | reverse complement strand
GTGGTGTACGGCTTTGTGAACTTCAAAACCCACGCCAAGATCAGCACAGTCGTGCGCCGCGAAGGGGACAAATTGGTCACCTATACCCACTATGGCACGGGGAACTATCACCCTGAAACCGCGCGGATTTACACCGACTTGTCGCTGTTCACCTGCGACGCCGCCCTGGGCCGGGACGCCACCAAGGTGTTCAACTATCTGTCCGGCTACGCCCGCCCCAAGAAGCTGGAAAATCTGGACATTTCGCCGGTTGATTTGAAGGACAACCTTCTCAAACGCATCGCGAAAGAAGCCGAAAACGCCCGGGCCGGAAAACCGGCCGCCATCTGGGCCAAAATGAATTCCCTGATCGACAGCGACGTGATCGACGCGCTGTACGGTGCCAGCCAGGCGGGTGTGCCCATCAGCCTGGTGATCCGCGGCATCTGCGGTTTGCGCCCGGGCGTCAAAGGGCTGTCAGACAACATCCGCGTCAAATCAGTGGTGGGGCGGTTCTTGGAACATTCGCGCATCGTGTGCTTTGCCAATGGCCACGGCCTGCCCCACAAGAAGTGCAAAGTGTTCTTTTCATCCGCCGATTGGATGGGCCGCAACCTGCACCGCCGGGTGGAAACCATGGTGGAAGTGCAAAACCCCACCGTAAAGGCACAGATCGTCAGCCAAATCATGGCCGCCAACCTGGCCGACGTGGCGCAAAGCTGGGTGATGGGGCCAGACGGCAGTTTTGCGCGCACCCTGCCCGAAGACGGGGCGTTTGCGTTCAACTGCCACCGGTTCTTCATGGAAAATCCGTCGCTGTCCGGGCGCGGATCTGCGGGGGCGGCGGACGTGCCGCAGCTGACCCACACCGACGATGAGTTGACCGAATCTTCGATCGCCGCCACGGTGGCTGCACAGTAATTCCCAAGGGGACGCAGGGTGGACGGCACATCGGAAACGGGCTTGCAATGGGGGCCTTTCAACCAACCGCTGTTTCGCGACCCCAATGCGCGGGACCTGTCGCGCGTCGGCGTTGTGGATGTTGGGTCCAATTCTGTCCGCTTGGTGGTGTTTGACGGGGCCGCGCGCAGCCCGGCCTATTTCTTCAACGAAAAGATCATGTGCGCTTTGGGCGCGGGCTTGGCCGAAACCGGGCGTCTGAACCCCGAAGGCCGGGTGCGCGCGGTGGACGCCATGATCCGCTTTCAAGCCATCGCCGAAAGCCTGGGGTTGGACGATCTTTACGCCGTGGCCACAGCGGCTGTGCGGGATGCGTCTGACGGGCCTGACTTTGTCGAAGACGTGGCCCGCGCCACAGGCATCCGCATCTATGTGATCGACGGCGAAGAAGAAGCCCGCCTGTCGGCCCAGGGTGTTTTGCTGGGCTGGCCGGGGTCATACGGGCTGGTGTGCGACATCGGCGGGGCGTCCATGGAATTGGCCGAAATTTCAGGCGGCCGCGTGGGCAAGCGCATATCTTCGGCCCTGGGCCCGCTGAAACTGCGGGACGTAAAAGGCGGCAAAAAGGGGCGCAAGGCCGTGATCAAAGACACGGTCAAAGCGCTGCACGATCACATGGGCCCGCAATCCGACCGGCTGTTTCTGGTGGGGGGGTCGTGGCGGGCGCTGGCACGGGTGGATATGGAACGCCGCGCCTACCCGATGAATGTCTTGCACGAATATCGCATGACCGCCCGTGACGTGTCGAAGACGGCAGACTTCCTCAAAGCCCACGACCTTGAAGACCTGCGCCAGCGCTGCGGAATTTCGGAAGCCCGGATGGCCCTGGTGCCCATCGCCGCAGACGTGCTGCGGGCCGTGGTGCGCACCTTCAAGCCGCGCGACATTGCCATTTCAAGTTACGGCATCCGCGAAGGCATGTTGTACGAACAGATGCCCCAAGCGCTGCGCGACAAGGACCCGTTGATCGAATCCTGCCAATTTTCGGAACGCAAAGATGCGCGCTTGCCGGGGTTCGGCCAGCAGTTGGTGGACTTCGTGCAACCCTTGTTCCCCAAGGCCCCTGCCCCGACGCAACGATTGATCCAGGCGGCGTGCCACTTGCACGATGTCAGCTGGCGGGCGCACCCCGATTACCGGGCAGAGGTTTGTTTTGACAATGCCACGCGGGCCAACCTTGGCGGGCTGAAGCATTCCGAACGGGTGTTTTTGGGGGTGGCCTTGCTGCACCGGTATCGCAGCAAACGCGAAGGCACGCGGTTTGAAGATTTGTATTCCCTGCTGCCCGACGCTGACATTCAAAGGGCCGAGGTTTTGGGCAAAGCCATGCGCTTGGGGGCGATGCTTTGGGCAGACATGGGTGATGCCCCCGCCACCCTGCGATGGCGGCCCAAGAAAAAGCACCTGGAAATCCGGTTGACGGCAGACGGGCGCAAACTGTTCGGCGAAGTGGCCTTGGCGCGGTTTGAAAGCTTGGTGGCGGCCCTGGATGCCACCAGCGAAATCAAGAACGCAGGAAAATGAAGGGCCCGATGTCAGCACCCGGCGCGATACGAAAAACCGCCGTGGTGTTGGCCCTGTGCGCGGCCTGGCCTGGCGCTGCGCCCGCCCATTTCTTTGGCCCCCCTGAATTTTCCGCCGAAGACAGGCACTATGCCCTGGTGGAAGCCGCCTGCGCCACTGTGCTGGACCGCCACGAAAGCGACACGGTCTTTTCATTGGGCGGCGCGGTTTTATTTTTGCGGGCCGGTGCACCCACAGACGAAGAAGATGGAAAACACTTTGCCCCCACGTTCATCATCCACGTTGGTCCACCGCACCAGTGCCTGGGCACCGTTCGGTCCCGACCGGCCCCACTTTATGGATCCACGCTGAAGACCAAATCCAGTTCAGTGCACGATACGGTTGTCTTGGACATGGACGCAGGCAAGCTTGAAGTGACACAAGACGGGACATTCATCTTACTGCCCCAATAAACTGTGATCGCGGGCTACAGCTCTGTCCCATCTTCGTTGTCTTCCACAGAATCCGTCGGCGGTTTGCGGCGAATGATGATGTCCCCGTTGGGCAGCATTTCGGGCGCTTCATAGACCGACCAGTCTTCCACCTGGTTCATCATATCGGCCAAGGCGGGTCCCATGCTTTCGGCAAAGCGGCGCAACTCTGGCGTCAGTTCGTCGACGAACTTCTGCATTTCGGTGATGGCCGGTTCCAATTCGGTCTGCAGCCCTTGGAAAAACAGTTCGACCCCCTTGCGCATTAAGGAAGGCCCGTCCTGGTCTTGCGCCCACGTGGGGCTGGACAGCGTGACAGCTGTGGCGATGGCGGTGGTGGCAGCAATTTTCTTCATACCCCCAACATAGGGGGTCACAGATCAAGGTCCAAGGTCACCGGGAAATGATCTGAAGCGGCCAGCAAGGCTTGGTGCAATGCTTTGTCGGAAAAACACTGCGGGTCTTCAAAAGGATGCCATATCCGCCACGATGGGCGCTTGGACATCAAGCCGGGCGAAATCATGACATAGTCCAGCAAGGCTTGTAAAAATCGCTTTTGCTGCGACAGCCAGAACCGGGCTGTGGTGGGGGCTGCAAAGCGGTTGGACAGGGCGGCAGCGGCGTGGGGGTCAAACAACCTTGGGCCACCGTCTTCCCCCAGAACGATTTCCACCCCCGACCGCCCGAACAGCTTTTCGTATTCATCCAGGCCCGGTCCGTCGTTGAAATCCCCCAACACGATCACATCCGCACCGGCGGCGATGCGGTCTGCAACGCGTTTGCGCAGCCAAATGCACTGGGCCAATTGTTTGCGCCGGTTTGCGATGGAAATGCGCATGGCGTCTTTTTCGTCCTTGGCGCCATGGGGTGCTTTGGATTTGGCATGCACCCCGATCAGGTGCACGGTCTGATCTTTGTGGGTCAACGCCACTTCCAGCGGGGGTTTGGACCAGGTGACATCATCGGACCGGCTGTCTATGTCCAGATCAATGGCAAAGTGCGCGTCAAAAGCTGGGGCGTTTGCAGTGCCCCCTGGGGCATGAACGGCCCCCACCACGGCAGGATCATACAGCAACGCAATTTCTTGTTGGGTGTCGTTGCGAAATCCCATCAAAGCTGCGGTGGTGCGCAGGTCGAAAGATTTGGCGAAGTTTTCCAGGGCCACGGTGCCATCGCGGTGCTTGGACGTGTCGGGCGCTTCGATCACCATAACGGCGTCGGCATCAATGGTGCGCAACACACGGGCAATGGCGTGGGCCTGATCGCGTTTGGTGACGTCCCAGCGGGCAGACCAATCCCCGGTGTCTTGCACGGTTGCGGCGTCGTCAAACAGCGCGTTGAACCATTCGATGTTATAGGTGGCAATGCGCATCAGCCCCGGTCCTGATCCCTGGCCTG
>JAHDDS010000034.1:0-20693 GCA_020629235.1 Planktomarina sp. | reverse complement strand
GCTTTGTTCACGGCCACCATCCGGTCTTGCGCGATCTTAACCGCTTCTTCCGGCAGGCCGCGGGCCATCATCACGTCGGGGTGGGTATCGCGCACCATCTTGCGCCACGCCGTGCGGATGTCTTCCATCGGCGCGTCTGCATCGACCCCCAACACGTCATAGGGGTCCCGGTCCGCTTCTGGCACCATGCGTGCCCGCGTCGCGCGAAAGGCCCGTTCGCTGATGTCAAAAATCTGGGCGACGCGGCCCAAGAACATGTCTTCCAACGGATGGTATTGCCCGTCGGCCATGGCCACGTGGAACAACCCGTCCAGGATGTCTTCCAGCGTGTCGCAATCGCCGTCAAACAACCGCGCGATCTGCTTGGCATAAGATTCAAACCCCGCCGAATCTTGCCGGGCCAGGTTGAACACCCGGGCCGCCGCCGCTTCGTCGGATGGGGCAACATGGAACACTTCGCGGAACGCCATCACTTCAGCGCGGGTCACTTCGCCGTCGGATTTGGCCAGCTTGGCCCCCAAGGCAATCACCGCGATGGCGAACCCCACGGTGCGTTCGGGCGGGCTGGTCAGCTTGGCAAAGACCGCCGACAGCGGTTCGCCCGCAGCCAAGGCAGCCAAAGCTTCTGTAATGCGGGCCCAAAGGGACATCGTGGTGCGGGATCCGTTCATTGCGATGGGTCAGGTCAGCTTGCGCACGCCGTCGGCCGTATCAAAAGCAGCCATCATGCCCGCCTCCCCTTCAACATAGGTGACGCGATCATCGTCCAACACGGGGGTCAACAGCGCGGCCATGGCGGCGGCGTCTGGGTGGCGCACTTGCAGCCCCAAAAAGCGCGCACCGCTGTCGGGCAGCCGTGGGGCCGGATGGGCATCGCCGTCCCATTGGATCACCGCCGGGGCCAAACCATCAAAGGGCAACACCCCGCTGTCTGGCACCGCCATGCGCCAGCGGAAATCGCCGCGCGTCAACGCCACGGGCGCGCCAAAGCCGGGACCAAGTTTGTCCAAGGCCGCATCCAAATCATCGCAGGCCAAAATCCAATTGGTCAAACGCGCAGGACCTTCGAATTGATCCAAGCCGAACCACCGGGCGCGGGATGGTGCGGGCACCGTGGGATCGGGGGAAATTGCTTCCAAATAAAACGCATCGCCGCATCCCATCAGGGTATTGTGGGTGGCAAAGTGGGGATGCTGCCCCCCCGCCACAGTGTCCAACCCCAGACAAGTTTCCAGATGGTGCGTGGCGTCCGCCAAGACCGTGCCGGACACAGCCAGATGATCAAATCGCAGCATGTAACACTCTGATGACACGCCAGTTCGGTTGCTTGACTTTTGCCGTCAGCGCCACACTTGACATCTAATTTGCTCCCTAAATCAGAAAGGCCCGACACCCATGATAAGCGCATTGCAGCGATTGGTAAAACACGAAGCATTCGGTGGCATCTTATTGATGCTGGCCGCTGTCGCCGCGATGATCGTCGCCAATTCGGATTTCCGCGGCATCTATGAAGGCGTGTTGGGCAGCTATCTTGCTGTTACCTTTGATGGAACGGGCATAACGAAGCCTTTGATCTTGTGGATCAACGACGGCTTGATGGCGATTTTCTTCTTCCTGATCGGTCTGGAACTGAAACGGGAATTGTTGGACGGCAAGCTGAAAAACCCCCGCGACATTGTGTTGCCGGGCGTGGCGGCCATCGGCGGCATGGTGTTTCCGGCGATGATCTTTGCCGCACTGAACTGGGGGAACCCCGCCACCATCGGCGGTTGGGCCATTCCGGCGGCCACAGACATTGCCTTTGCCTTGGGCGTTCTGGCGCTTCTGGGGGACCGGGTGCCTGCGTCGCTGAAGGTGTTTTTGTTGACCCTGGCCATCCTGGACGACTTGGGGGCCATTCTGATCATCGCGCTGTTTTATACCGCGAACCTGCAGGCGGAATACCTGCTTTATGCCCTGATCCCCTTGGCGGCCATGGTGGTGTTGAACCTGAAGGGGGCGCACCGTCACCTGCCGTTCATCTTCTTCGGCATCATCTTGTGGTTCTTGGTGCTGCGGTCTGGCGTGCACGCCACGCTGGCGGGTGTGGTGACGGCCTTCTTGATCCCATACGTGGACAAATGGGGCAAAAGCCCGGCCCGATCCATGGAACACAGCCTGCATGATTACGTCTTGTACGGCATTGTACCGATATTCGCCTTTGCCAACGCCGGCGTCGTGTTGGAAGGCATCACATGGGCCACGCTGACGGACCCGCTGACCCTGGGGATTGCGGGCGGTTTGGTGATCGGCAAGCAAGTCGGCGTCTTGGGGCTGTCGTATTTGGTGGTCGCCGTGGGCGGCGCGCGCCTGCCCTATGGCGCGAATTGGCTGCACATCTATGGCATTTCGTGCTTGGCGGGCATCGGCTTTACCATGTCGCTGTTTATCGGATCGCTCAGCTTTGCGGACCCTGCCCTGATCAATCAGGTGCGCTTGGGCGTTCTCAGCGGGTCGCTGGTGTCCGGCGTGTTGGGCTTTACCGCCCTTTGGCTGGCGTCCGGCAACACAAAGGCCGTGAACCCAATTCCAGAGGATCAGCCCTTGATGACCGCCGATCCAGACATGACCAAAGCATAAAACCAAAAAAGGGGGGCCAGCGCCCCCCTTCTTCTTTCTCTTTCAGGTGCGCTTAGGCGTCTGCGTCCAACAAACCCGTTTTGAACACAACGCCTGCGGCCACAGCACCGATGATGGGTGCAACAATGAACAGCCACAGCTGTGCAATGGCAGTGCCGCCAGAAAACAGCGCGGGCCCAATGGACCGTGCTGGGTTCACGGAAACGCCAGTCACTTTGATGCCCACCAAGTGGATCACCACCAAGGCCAAGCCAATGGCCAAACCCGCCATGGCAGCCGGTGCGCCTTTGCCGGTCGAACCCAAGATCACCACCATGAACAAGAATGTGGCGACAACTTCGAACACAAATGCGGATACCATGGAATATTCACCAAGATAGCCAGCACCCCAACCATTGGCCCCAAGACCGCCAGCATAACCTGCTGTGCCGGATGCAATGATCATCAGGACCAAAGCTGCGACGATGGCACCGGCCACCTGGGCGATCATGTAAGGAATGGCTTCGCCAACGGTCATCCGACCGGCCGCAACCATGCCCAAAGACACAGCTGGGTTGATGTGACAGCCCGACACCGGCCCAATGCCGTATGCCATGCCGATCAAGGCCAAGCCAAAGGCGAAGCTGATGCCAGCAAGGCCGATCCCGGTTGTTCCATCTGCGCCTGCGATAACTGCGGCACCACATCCCAACAGGACCAATGTAAATGTCCCGATAAACTCTGCGAGTGGTTTTTTCATAGTCTTACCCCTTTCACTGATATGACGGGGCAACCTTGGTCATTCCCCAGGCGCAAGTTCACGGGGAAATACCGCACACCTGTTCCAGGGGAGGGATTAAATATATTCAGCAATGCGCGCGTGCACGCAGCGTTGTGGGAAGCCGGCCCACACGGTGAAGGGCCAAAAATCGACCCGTGCAGATTGGATTTCGCCCGCCCTGCCAGCCCTTGGATCAGGCCCGTGCGGCTTGGATCAACTTCAAAATATTCTGCGCAGCATCCGGGATATTCGTCCCCGGTCCGAAAATTGCGGCCACGCCGGCGTCCTTCAAAAAGTCATAGTCCTGCGCCGGAATAACGCCGCCGCAGATCACGATGATGTCTTCCGCATCTGCGGCCTTCAGCGCTTCTATCAACTTTGGGGCCAGGGTCTTGTGCCCGGCGGCTTGGGACGAAATCCCCACCACGTGGACATCATTGTCCACTGCGTCTTGGGCAGCTTCTTCGGGGGTTTGAAACAAGGGGCCAACATCCACATCAAACCCGATGTCGGCAAAGGCTGTGGCGATCACCTTGGCCCCACGGTCGTGGCCGTCTTGGCCCATTTTCACCACCAACATGCGCGGGCGGCGGCCTTCGTCTTCAGCAAAGCTTTCCACGGCTTTTTGGATGGCCTCGAACCCTTCGTCGCCGTCATAGGCGGCACCATATACCCCTGCCAATGTTTTCACCTCTGCCCTGTGACGCCCGAAGGTGCCTTCCATTGCCAAACTGATTTCGCCCACTGTGGCGCGGTGGCGCGCACATTCGACCGCCGCTTCAAGCAGGTTGCCGCCTTCTTCGCAGCGCCGCCCCAGTTCCAGCAGCGCCGCATCGCACGCGGCTTGGTCGCGGGTGGCTTTGATGTGGTCCAGCCGGGCCACTTGGCTTTCGCGGACCTGCTGGTTGTCGATGTCGCGCACGTCAATCTCTGGCTCTTTGTCCAGTTTGTATTTGTTCACGCCCACCACGACTTCATCGCCCCGGTCGATCATGGCCTGACGCCGCGCGGCGGATTCTTCGATCTTCAGTTTGGGCAGACCGCTGGCCACAGCCTTGGTCATGCCGCCCATGTCTTCCACTTCTTCGATCAATTCCCAGGCGGCATCCACCAGATCAGCGGTCAGCTTTTCGACGTAGTATGACCCCGCCAACGGGTCCACGACATTGGTGACGCCCGTTTCTTCCTGCAAGATCAACTGGGTGTTGCGGGCAATGCGCGCGGACATTTCCGTGGGCAATGCAATCGCCTCATCGAAAGAGTTCGTGTGCAAAGACTGCGTGCCCCCCAGCACGGCTGACATCGCCTCAAACGCGGTGCGCACGATGTTGTTGTAAGGGTCTTGTTCCTGCAAGCTGACACCGCTGGTTTGGCAGTGGGTGCGCAGCATCATGGACTTGGGGTTTTTGGGTTCGAATTCTTCCATCACGCGGTGCCACAACAGACGCGCCGCGCGCAGCTTGGCGGCTTCCATGAAGAAGTTCATGCCGATGGCAAAGAAGAACGACAGGCGGCCTGCGAACTTGTCCACGTCCATCCCCCGGGCAATGGCCGTGCGCACATATTCGCGCCCGTCCGCGATGGTATAGGCCAGTTCCTGCACCAGGTTCGCGCCCGCTTCCTGCATGTGATAGCCGGAAATGGAGATAGAGTTGAATTTCGGCATGTCATTGGCCGTGTATTCGATGATGTCCGCCACAATCCGCATGCTGGCTTCGGGCGGATAGATATACGTGTTGCGGACCATGAATTCCTTCAGGATGTCGTTCTGAATGGTGCCCGACAGCAGGGATTTATCAACGCCCTGTTCTTCGCCCGCAACGATGAAAGACGCCAAAACCGGGATGACAGCACCGTTCATCGTCATGGACACGCTGATCTTGTCCAAAGGGATGCCGTCGAACAGGATTTTCATGTCCTCAACACTGTCAATCGCGACGCCCGCCTTGCCCACATCCCCGATCACGCGCGGGTGGTCACTGTCGTATCCGCGGTGCGTGGCCAGATCGAACGCCACCGACACGCCCTGTTGGCCCGCCGCCAAACCCTGGCGGTAAAACGCGTTGGATTCTTCTGCCGTTGAAAATCCCGCATACTGGCGGATGGTCCAAGGGCGGCCTGCATACATGGTGGCTTTGGGGCCGCGCAGAAAAGGGGCCGCGCCGGGCACGGTGCCCAAATGGTCCAGCCCATCGGTATCTTCTGCAGTGTACAGTGGTTTGACGGGGATATCTTCCAAGGTGTTCCAGGTCAGATCGTCCAAGGGCCGACCCCGCAGTTCTTTTTCTGCGATCGCTTCCCATTTCTTGGTATCTGTCATGTCCAACCCTTCTTCGCTGCGGTGCCGCATTCTGCATGCTGCACAGGGCAGATACAAGCATAGTGGGTCGCTGCGCAACAATGTTGCGCAATAAGCAGAATAATTTTTGCAAATTTGCTGCCAAGCACTTCGTCGCACCTGACAAAAAGACGTGTTTGCCCCTTAGCCTTGGCCCCTTTGCCCCCTATATTACCCCCAAGCAGGAGAGATCACCTTGAGAAAATTCGCGCTCAGCCTGGCCTTGTTGGCCACCCCCGGCATTGCCGCCACAACGGTGGCCGATTGGCAAGCGGCCCCCACGGTGCCCGTGGCCGCGGACGGGGTGACTTTGCAAGACTTCAAGTGGCAAGCCCGCCCCTTGGTGATTTTCGCAGACAGCCCGCTTGATCCTGCATTCATGGATCAGATGGAACTGCTGGAAGCTGCGGCCCAAGATGTGGTGGACCGCGATATTTTGATCATCACAGATACGGACCCCAGCGCCAATTCAGACCTGCGCCAAACCTTCCGCCCCAAAGGCTTTGCCTTGGTGCTGATCGGCAAAGACGGCGGCGTGAAACTGCGCAAGCCATTTCCCTGGGACATGCGCGAAATCAGCCGGGTGATTGACAAAATGCCCCTGCGCAAACGCGAAATCGAAGAAGACCGGGCCGACCGCGCAGCAGCGGGCCAGTAACCACTACACCGTGACCGACGGCACCCAGTGCAAAGCAAACTTGGGGTGCTGCAGCCGCAACACATCCGCTTCGTACCTGGCTTGCATCTTGTCCAATTCCGCCTGCGTGAACAGCGGATCTTGGCGTTCATGGTCCTTCACAGCATTGACGGGCCGTTTGGGCACGACGATGTCCGCTTCTGCAATTCCCAACAGCCCAGCCACAATCTCGCGCGCGTGGTCGCGCAGATCTTCTTGGCACCAGGTGATCATTTTTGTATCGGGCCATGCCGCTTGGGCGGCTTTCACCACCTCTACCCAGCCGCGCCTTAAATCCGGCAAGGCTTTGCGATGATCTTCCTTTAGGACCCGCTTAAATCCGCGTTGGTGGGCATAGTCGCGCGCCGACGTCCAGGCCGCACCATAGTTGCGCATTCCAAGCGCCAGCACATCAGGCTGGAACGGCATCAGACGCGCGAAGGCGGCCTGGCGGCGTTCCGTGCCGGGGTAAAACCGCCCGAAGTGGAAATTGCGCCGCATGGACCCGATCAGGTTTTCTTCTGTGATCACAAGGATCTGCGTCCCCGCAGCCCGTTCCTGTTCCAGCAAGGCCAACAACTGGGCTTTGATGCGATCGATGGCCTGAACAGCCGCATCATCCACCGCTTTTCCTTCTTCGTCCCACAGGGATTCAGCGTCCAAAAAGCCATCGATGTCGCGCAACTGACGCGGGGTCCAAACCGCCAGCCCCATGTCCGGGCGCGCTTCAAGCGACCGGCTGATGGTTTGTTCCACCATAGTGGACCCGGTGCGATGACCGCCAAGATGCAAAACGATTTTCATATAAGTGCCCGACCTTCAGCCCATTGCAGCCTTACACTGCGCATGAGCCAAAGGAACGGTGAAAATATCCCACCAAATGTCAGCGACGCTGGTCCCGCCGCCGATGAAGTGCAGCGGTCATTCAAATTCCATGATCACGTCGTCCACCGCCAGGCTGTCCCCAGCAGCAGCGTTGATCTTGGTGATTTTTGTCTGTTTTTCCGCACGCAGGATGTTTTCCATTTTCATGGCTTCGATGGTGCACAGCGCCTGGCCTTCTTGCACTTCGTCCCCCACGTCCACGTCCATTTTCACCACCAGCCCGGGCATCGGGCACAACAGCAATTTGGATGTATCGGGGGCGATTTTTTCCGGCATCAGTTTGGCCAGTTCGGCAGCGCGTGGGCTGCGCACGTGCACCCGCAAATCAGCCCCACGGAACCGGACGCGGTACCCGTTGGTGATGCGGTCCACTTTCAAAGCCATGCCTTCGTCGTCAACAGTCATCACAGCCAAAGACTGCCCAGGCCGCCAATCGCTGGCCACACGCAAGGCGCCGTCTTCGAATTGAACGGTGGACCCGGTGGGGTCGGCGGCAATTTTGACTGGGAATTCTTGGCCCTGCAGGGTGACGACCCAATCGTCCCCCACCCGGCGTTCGTGGTTGTCCATCCGGCCCGACACTTTGGTGCGTCGAATTTCGGCCACGCGGTACATCGCAGCGGCTGCCGCCGCCAGTTTGCGCAACGTGGCGGTATCCAGGTCAACGCCTTGGAATCCTTCGGGATATTCTTCTTCGATAAACGCCGTGGTGATGTTGCCCGATGTGAACCGGTCGTGATCATACACCGCCGACAAGAACGGAATGTTGTGGCCGATGCCTTCCACTTCGAACGCATCCAAAGCGTGGCGCATGCCTTCGATGGACGCCGCCCGATCCGGCCCCCACGTGCACAGCTTGGCGATCATGGGGTCATAGAACATGCTGATTTCGCCGCCTTCATAGACGCCCGTATCATTGCGCACCACGGCTGTGTCTGTGGCAGATTCTGCCGGTGGGCGATACCGCGTCAGGCGACCGATGGACGGCAAGAAATTGCGGTACGGATCTTCCGCGTAAAGGCGACTTTCCATGGCCCAGCCGTTGATCGCCACGTCCTTTTGTTTGATGCCCAGCTTTTCGCCATTTGCCACGCGGATCATCTGTTCCACCAGGTCGATACCGGTGATCAATTCGGTCACCGGGTGTTCCACCTGCAGCCGGGTGTTCATTTCCAAGAAATAGAAATTCTGGTCCCCGTCCACGATGAATTCCACCGTGCCCGCACTGGTATAGCCCACGGCAGCCGCCAAGGCGCAGGACTGTTCGCCCATGGCTTTGCGGGTCTGTGGCGTCAAAAACGGGCTTGGTGCTTCTTCGATGACTTTTTGATTGCGCCGCTGGATCGAACATTCACGTTCGTTCAAATAAATCGTGTTGCCGTGGGTATCCGCCAACACTTGGATTTCGATGTGGCGCGGTTGGGTGACAAATTTTTCGATGAAAATCCGATCGTCCCCGAAACTGTTCGCCGCCTCGTTCTTGGAAGACTGAAAGCCTTCGCGCGCTTCTGTGTCGTTCCATGCGATGCGCATGCCTTTGCCGCCGCCCCCGGCGCTGGCTTTGATCATCACCGGGTATCCAATTTCATTGGAAATTTTTACGGCATCGTCGGCATCTTCGATCAACCCCATGTATCCTGGGACCGTCGACACCCCCGCGTCTTGGGCGATTTTCTTGGAAGTGATCTTGTCGCCCATGCTTTCGATGGCACCGGCAGGGGGGCCGATGAACGCCACGCCAGCCTTTTCCAAGGCTTCCGCGAACAGCTTGTTTTCCGACAAGAACCCGTACCCGGGATGCACGGCTTCCGCGCCCGTTTGCTTGATGGCGTCCATCACCTTGTCGATCACGATATAGGACTGGTTGGCGGGCGACGGGCCGATGTGCACAGCTTCGTCCGCCATTTGAACGTGCAGCGCGTTGGCGTCGGCATCCGAATAAATCGCCACAGTTTGAATGCCCATCTTGCGGGCGGTCTTGATGACGCGACAGGCGATTTCGCCCCGGTTGGCGATCAGGATTTTCTTAAACATAGGCGATCCTCCGTCCCTGCGGCGCGGCAGGATGTGATGGTGCGGGCCAAGGGGGCCCCGTGATTGGATATTTGGATTGGATATTTACCCGTCATGGCGTCCAGCCTTCGGCGAACAGATGCGGGAAACTGCTGAAAGCGGCGCGGTAATCCACGCGCAGCAAAGCGTCATAATCTTGGGCGTCAAACGGGTCTTCGGCGGGCACAACTTCGCGGCCAAAAAACCAAGACAGGCGGCCCGCGTCCAGGTTCCCCCGGGCGAACGGCTGATCTTCAAAATGTTCAATAAGGGCTGTCAAAAACGCTTCGTCAGCGCGGCGATCAGCCGGCTTGCGATCAGCAAACCGTTCGCGGGCCACCAATGGCGTGGCGCCTGACTTATTTTCGCGTCGAAGGGTAAACTGAAAATCTGTTCCGGTCAGTCGGGACGGGAACCCGCGATGTTTTTCCATCACCGCCCCCCCATCGCGCGGGGGTGGTTCGGGACAGGCGCGAACGCCTGCCCCAAGACAAGATTACTTGTACTTGCCGGTGAACACAGGCTCTTGGCTGATGGGCGCTGGTTCAATGATAACAAATTCTTCACCTTGGGCGGAAGCTTGTGTTGCTTCGCCTTCAGCGATTGTTTGGGTGCGAACCGTACAGGCCGAGATGGCCACGACGGAAGCAACCAAAAGAATGCTCGAGATGCTCTTTGACATCTGTTTCTCCTGCTACTGTCCATACAGGGGTGCCGGACGGAATGCCCGGATTTCCCTGGGGCTGACAGTCGCAACGCGGTTGGGTCGCGGTGTGGAAGAAACGTGTTAAAATTAAGGAAAATTGTTTGTGTCCGCCCCGTTTCGGCAGGTTTCACGCCAAATTGCCGTCGGATCGCAGGGATTGTGGCACCAAACACCATATCTTGGGTCATTCGAACGCCTCCGGCCATGCACATTGTCCATCTGCGTAGGCAAAAACCTCAAACATTTGCACCACGTCTTTGCGCGTGTCCCCGAAAATCGTTTCCTCATTGGCCAAACTGACCACGATCTGCCCCACATCGGCCCCAATTTCGCCCAACTTCGGGGCCGCGTGGGTCTGACATAAGGCAAAAAGATCGTCCGCGACCACATCATAATCCGCATCTTGGGACAGGGATTGTTGCACGTACCGAAACCGAATGCTGGGCGGTTCAGTCAGATCATCGCGCAGGGTTTCGAAGTGGTACGTGGAATTGCCAGAGGGCACGGGGACCGCCGTTCCAGCTTGGGCTGCGCTGACCAAAGCGGTGGCACACAGAACGGTTGCGCCAGCCTTCCCAAGCCAGCGCATTTTTCTAAACGTCCGCAGTTGCAAGGATGTGCACAGGTTGTGCATCGTGATCTTGTCCCCCAAGCCCACCGTTACAGCGGAATATTATCGTGTTTCTTCCACGGGTTCTTCAGGCTTTTGCCCCTTAACGAAGCAAACGCCCGGGCGATGCGGCGGCGGGTGTTGCGGGGCATGATCACCTCGTCGATGAACCCGCGTTCTGCGGCCACAAACGGATTGGCAAAGCGATCTTCGTAATCCTGCGTATGGGCTGCGATTTTGTCCGCGTCGCCCAAGTCTTTGCGGTGGATGATTTCCGTGGCCCCTTTGGCCCCCATCACAGCGATTTCAGCAGACGGCCAGGCATAGTTGAAATCCCCACGCAGGTGTTTGGACGACATCACGTCGTACGCCCCGCCATAGGCTTTGCGCGTGATCACCGTCACTTTGGGCACAGTCGCTTCGCCATATGCAAACAGCAACTTTGCCCCGTGCTTGATCACGCCGCCGTATTCCTGGCTGGTGCCCGGCAAGAAACCAGGCACGTCCACCAGCGTTAGGATTGGAATTTCAAAAGCATCGCAGAACCGGACGAACCGGGCCGCTTTGCGCGAACTGTCGATGTCCAAAACACCGGCCAACACCATGGGTTGGTTGGCCACGACACCCACAGTGGTGCCTTCCAACCGGATGAAGCCGGTCAGGATGTTCTTGGCAAAATCTTCCTGGATTTCGTAAAAATCCCCTTCGTCCGCCAACTTCAGGATCAATTCCTTCATGTCATATGGCTGGTTTGGGTTGTCCGGGATCAGCGTGTCCAGGCTGTGTTCCACCCGCAAAGGATCGTCAAAGAACGGACGCGTGGGGGATTTGTCGCGGTTGTTCAGCGGCAAAAAATCCACCAAGCGGCGCACTTCGGTTAATGCTTCCACATCGTTTTCAAACGCGGCGTCGGCCACAGAAGACTTCTTGGTGTGGGTGGACGCGCCCCCCAGTTCTTCGGCAGTCACCACTTCGTTGGTGACGGTCTTCACCACGTCGGGGCCTGTCACAAACATGTAAGACGTGTCTTTGACCATGAAGATGAAATCGGTCATGGCGGGCGAATAGACGGCACCCCCTGCGCACGGCCCCATGATCACGCTGATCTGCGGCACCACGCCGGACGCCAGCACATTGCGTTGAAACACTTCTGCATAGCCCGCCAAAGACGCCACGCCTTCTTGGATTCGCGCGCCACCACTGTCATTCAAACCAATAATGGGGGCGCCGTTTTGCATGGCCATGTCCTGGATCTTGCAAATCTTTTCCGCGTGGGTTTCCGACAGCGACCCACCAAAGACCGTGAAGTCTTGGGAATAGACATAAACCATGCGGCCGTTGATCGTGCCCCAGCCCGTCACCACCCCGTCGCCGGGGTGCTTTTGATCCTCCATGCCAAAGTCCACACAGCGGTGCGATTTGAACATGTCGAATTCTTCGAAACTGCCGTCGTCCAGCAGCAAGTCGATCCGTTCCCGGGCGGTCAACTTTCCGCGGGCGTGCTGTGCGTCTATGCGTTTTTGCCCCCCGCCCAAGCGGGCCACAGCGCGGCGATTTTCAAGTTCGGTCAGGATCTTGTTCATGGTCACATTCCCTTAGCTTGGCCGTGGTGTAGCGCCGATCGGCAAAAGCCTCCAGCCGATGTTTGTGCTATCAGCGAAATAAATTGCAATAATTGCGACCATAACCCGCAATTTTCGAAGCCTGCCGATCGCACAACGGGGCGTTGTGGACCCGCGCCCATCAGGGTACGAACGCACCATGGCTGACACCCCAACCCCTGCTGCGCCGCGCAAACGCCCGGGCGTTTTCACCCTTGTTGCTTTGGCGGGCATCGGGGCCATGGCGATGAACGTGTTCTTGCCGTCCATGCCGGCCATGGCGATCTATTTCGACACCACGCCCGCAAAAGTGCAGCTGACGGTTTCGCTGTTTTTGGCGTTTAATTCTGTGTTTCAACTGATCATCGGCCCCCTGTCCGATCGCTATGGCCGGCGTCCCATTATGCTGGGCTGCTTGGCGGTGTTCTGTCTGGCCACGATCGGCTGCCTGCTGGCCCCCACGATCGAGACATTCCTGGTGGCCCGCGTGTTTCAAGCGTCGGTGGTGGCGGGCATGATCTTGTCACGCGCCGCTGTGCGGGACATGTTTTCCACCAACGAAGCGGCATCCATGATCGGCTATGTCACCATGGGCATGGCCGTTGTGCCGATGTTTGCGCCCGCCTTGGGGGGATGGCTGGAACAGTTTTACGGTTGGCAGGCCAGCTTTGCGTTGTTGTTGGGCTTTGGGGTTTTGATTTTGGTTCTGGCCTATTTCAAATTTGCAGAAACCAATTTGACCCCACAGCCCAGCGTTATGGCACAATTTCGCGCCTATCCCGAACTGCTGCGCGCGCGTCGATTTTGGGGGTACGTTCTTGCGGCGGCCACCTGTTCGGGGGCGTTTTTCGCCTATCTTGGCGGGTCGCCCTTCATCGGGTCTGCGATCTTCGGATTGAAGGAAGCGGAACTGGGCGCTTACCTGTCGACCCCGGCCATAGGGTATTTTTTGGGCAACTGGATATCGGGGCGGTACGCTGTGCGCGTCGGCGTCAATAAAATGATCGTCTGGGGGTCCGTTCTGGCCCTGGCAGGCATGGCGTTGAACTTGGCTTTGTTCACCCTGGCCACACCAGGACCGATGGTGTTCTTCGGTCTGATCATCGCCATGGGTCTGGGCAACGGCATGTGTTTGCCCAACGCCATGTCCGGCATGATGTCCGTCCGGCCCCACTTGGCAGGGTCCGCCACCGGCATCGGCGGGACGATCATGACCGGCGGCGGGGCCGCGCTGTCCTTGCTTGCGTCCACCATTGTGGACGTCGAAAGCGGTGCCACGTCCCTGCTGTGGATCATGACAATCTGTTCAGCCCTGCCGTTGTTGGCCATTGGATACGTGGTCTGGCGCGAACGCGACATCCAGGCCGCCAGCTGACCCGGTGATCAAAACGGGGCTTCGATCTCTGACAGCCGGACATAGACAGATTTCATTTGGCTGAAATGATTGATGGCCGCTTTGGAATTTTCGCGTCCCACCCCAGACAGTTTGACCCCCCCAAAGGGCGCTTCCACCGGGGCATCGTTATAGGTGTTGATATAGCACGTCCCAGCTTCCAGGGCTTTGACCATGCGATGCCCGCGCGACAGGTCTTTGGTGAAAACGCCAGCGGCCAAGCCAAATTCCGTGTCGTTGGCGCGGGCCACAACTTCGTCTTCCGTCTCGAACGACAAAACGGACAAAACGGGGCCAAAAATTTCATCCCGGGCAATGGTCATGTCGTCGGTGACATTGTCGAAGATCGCAGGCGTCAACCAAAAGCCGGGCTTGTCCAACCGTGTGCCGCCGCACACTAAGACGGCGCCTTCTTCTTGGCCTTTGGCCACGAAGCCTTCGACAATCTCGCGCTGCCGGGCGGAAACCATGGGGCCAAATGTCGTGGTTTCGTCCATGGGATCGCCCAAAACGGCCCCGGCCAAACGTTCTTTCAAGCGGGCCACAAACGCAGGCTTGATGCCGCTTTGCACAAACACCCGGGTCCCGTTGGAACACACTTGCCCCGAAGAATAGAAATTCCCCAATATCGCCCCGCTGACCGCCGCTTCGACATCTGCATCGTCAAAAACGATCAAAGGCGATTTGCCCCCAAGTTCCATGGTGACGTGGCGCATACCTTCGGCCGCAGTGGCATAAACTTTCTTGCCCGTGGCCACCGATCCGGTCAGGGAAACTTTGTCCACACGGGGGTCCGTGATCAAGCTGTGCCCCACGTCCCCCAGCCCTTGGATAACATTGTACAGGCCCGCAGGCAGCCCGGCTTCCACCAAGATTTCAGCCACTTTCAAAGCGCACAGCGGGGTTGTTTCTGACGGTTTAAAAATCATGGCGTTGCCGCAGGCCAAGGCAGGGGCACCCTTCCAACACGAAATCTGCGTCGGGTAATTCCACGCACCGATGCCCACGCAAACGCCCAAGGGTTCGCGCATGGTGTACACAAAGTCTTCCCCCAGCTGGATGTGTTCGCCCGTCAGACTGCCCGCCAGGCCGCCGAAATATTCCAACGCATCCGCGCCCGACGTGGCATCAACGTACAGTGTTTCAGACATGGGCTTGCCGGTGTCGAATGTTTCCAATTGGGACAGGTCGTGATTGCGGTCGCGCATGATGTCGGCGGCCCGCCGCAGCACCCGGCCCCGTTCGGTGCCGGTCCAGCTGGCCCATTCTTTTTGGGCCGCTTTCGCACTTGCAACAGCCGCCTCCACCACTGCCGGTGTGGCGGCATAAACGGTGGCAATGACCTCGCCCGTGGCGGGGTAAAACACCTCGATCGGGGTGCCGCTGGTGTCTTCCAGATACGCGCCATTTACGAAATGGCTGGCGGTGGGTTTTGGATCGATCATGGCAGTCCCCTGGATTCTTGCTTTTTCAAACGCGCCTCGCGCAAGGTGATATAGACCACCGATCCCACAATGATCAGCCCGCCCAACACCACAAATTCATCAATAGCTTCCCCAAACAGCAACAGCCCGACAAGGACAGACCACACCAATTGCAAAAACGTCACCGGCTGGACCACCCCAAGGGGCGCGCGCTGAAACGCCATGGTCATGAAATAGTGCCCTGATGTGGCGAAAAAGGCCGTGCCAAACAGCAGCGCAATCTCTGTCGGTGTCGGGCGCACCCAATCCCAAAGCGCCAAAGGCGTCAGAAAAATGGACACCCAAACCGACAAAAGCGCCACGATCATATTCGTGCTGGCCACCCCAGTCAGACGTTTGGCCATCAAATAAGACGCACCAAACCCCATGGTGGTCAAAATCATCGACAGGTGGCCGGGCTGCAGCTCACGAAACCCGGGCCGCAAAATCACCAGAACACCGATCAAGGCGCACACAATCGCCAACGTGCGACGCAGCGCAAATCGTTCCTTCAGGAATACAACAGCGCCCAAGGTGACAAAAACAGGCGTTAGATATCCCATGGCCGTGACCTCTGCCACAGTGATGCGGGCCATGGCGAAAAACCAAAGTGCCACCCCAACGGTGTGCACCACCCCGCGCAGGGCAGACAACCGCAAAACGTCGCGCCCCAGGCCTTCTGAACGCAACGCCCCCAAAACCGGCAACAAGAACACCAAGCCCAGCACATACCGGATCCACGCCGCCTCGGCCGCGGGCAATCGGGTGCCGACAAATTTGACGGTGACGTAAACCCCCACAAAGGCCAAACCGGACAGCGCCATAAGCACAGCGCCCATCATCGGGGATTGCGATTGCGGTGAAACTGTCATGCACCCGTGGTTTCATGGCGCGCACGCAACTGCAAGCCAGCAAGCCCCACCCCTTCACGCTGAGAAGGAAATACCTTGGGGTTTGGGGCAACGCCCCAAGACAAATCGGCGGGCCGACCAGGCCCGCACCGCCAGATCAAAGCGGCATCGTGGGCCCGGCAGGATCATCGTTGGAAAATACGCGGTATGCGCTGGCCTCGCCCGTCATGGCGGGCTGCAGGGCGTGGGGCACCCCAGGGGGCACCGCGCATGTGTCGCCTGGGTTCAAGGCGGTGGTGCCGCCGTCCCAAGTCAGCCGCCAATGGCCACGCATGGGCATAATGATTTCGTGGCGATCATGGGTATTCATGCCATCGTCCAACGACCCACGGGTGACAAAATCCACGTCAAATCCAGGCCGGTCCCGCAACATCGCATCAGGGCCAATCACCTGGGCGGGCTGACGGTCGGCCAGGGCCATCATATCCCAATACCGCGCCACATAGTGCGGCACCACTTCAGCCGTGGTGGGTTCTGGCATCCGGGCCAAAACATCGTCCCCCAGCAGGGGCATTGGCGACACACCACCCGGCAAATGCACGCCCTTTTTGGAATCGTACAGCTTGCCGTCGTCGCCCAACACCAAACCGTGGTCTTGGGCGTCTTCGATCACTTGCGGGGCCCAAAGGACGCCACCGCCTGCGTCGTCCCCCCCCAAGATCGCCATGATCATACCGTAGTCCGTGCCGATGTTTTCAAACCCGCGAAAAATGCCGGTGGGGATGTTGAAGATATCGCCTTCTTCCAAAACCACTTCACCCGCTGTGCCATAGCGTCCCCAAAAGAACCGCCACCGGCCCTTCAGTACAAAGAACACTTCAGCCGTGCGGTGCGAATGCAGGGAATTGCGGCACTTGGGCGGTTGGCCCGCTGCCCCGATGTTGAACCCCGGCGTGTCTTTGATGTGCACGTGTTGGTCTGGGCTTTCACTGACCCCCCCACCGATGATGGTGAAGTTTTCCTTTTGGTCAGACCCAGGCGTGTGGGCGTCGATGAAGGCCGTTTTGCACGGCATCAGGTCGCCATACCGCACAATGCGGGCTTCCATTTCAACGGGCGTCATGGGGCGTTAGTCCTTCTTTTGCACACGTGTGCAATAAAGCGCCCCGGACCCGGGTTAGGCAAGCATTTTTTGATAGATCGCTATGTTGTGCCAAGTGTCAAATTTGCGGCCCACTTGGCGTGTGACCCCAATGCAATCGAACCCCATGGCAGCGTGAAAGCCTTCGCTGGCGGGATTGGGTTGGGTGACAATGCCGATCAACGTGTGGAAACCCCGGGCCTGCAGGTCGGGGATCATGTGATCATAAAGCGCCCGCCCGACACCACGCGCCGGATGGGCGCGATCCACGTAAACGCTGACCTCGGCTGTGAACCGGTACGCCGGGCGCGGACGATATCCGCTGCCATAGGCATAGCCCAGCACGCGCCCTTGCGGGTCTTGCGCCACCCAATACCCATAGTCCGCGCCATAGGCTTCTATTCGGCGCGCGATCTCTGCCTGATCAGGCACCGTGTCTTCAAAGGAAATCGCCGTCTCTGTAACATAGGGGGCATAGATCGCCCGGATCGCAGCCGCGTCTTCCTGCGTGGCGGCCCGAATGATCATCGCTTGCCGTAATACAGACCCACCACATGTTCGGCTTCCGCAAAGAACAGCCAGCGTTGGGTCAACGTGCCTGCCAAATGCACCAAGAATGCGATGGCAATCACCACCCATCCCCCGGGGATCAGCAGCAACAAGATTGGCACCAACACCATGCCCAAGAACGCCAGCATTCGCAGCTTGCGGGCGTGTTTGCGGCCCACTTTGTGCACCATTTCTTTCAGCAGGTAATTGTTGCCCGTGTGGGGCGGCTCAAACGCCCGCACGGCCCCGCGCAGGCCCAGACCCGTGGCCGTGCCGATATCGCTGCCAGACTGCGCCAGGGCTGTGTCGCCGCGGGTCCAATTGGACATTTGCAGCAGCCCCGCGATGGCCAACAAGATCACTGCCACAAGAACATGGCCCGTCAACAACGCGCCGCCGCCGATGGACAAAACCATGAACAAGGCGGGCACGGACCAGTGGTTCCAACGCGGCACGGTCTTCATCTGGGCATAAATCATGGACGTGGCAAACACTGTGGCCAGGGCCAGGATGGTGCCCACCCACCCCAAAACGGTCAGGGTCTGGCCGAAAAAGACTGCGAACAGCGCGTAAATTCCCATCACAGCCAGGGTCAAAATCGCCAGGACACCTTCGCGCGACAGCCAAGATGACCGCCATTGCGACACTGCCCGCCAGGCCCGCTGCGGGTTGCCCAGGTGGAAGGTGGATGAAATCAATCCACCGACCGACAAGGCAAACGCCAAAGCGAAATACCAGAATGCGCCCCACCCCGTGACGGCGGGTTGACCCAGGCCCAACCAGGCCAGCAGCCCGAAGCCCAAACCGGATGTGACGGTGAAAATGATGATGGAATGTGCGGGATGCATCAGATTTTCTCCAGTGCTTTATCAAGCCAGCCAAGGAACCCCTTTTGGTCTTGCGCAACGGGTTCCAGGTATGGGGCCAGAATGTCGAATTCGGGTTCCACGTCTTTGGGGCGCGGGGGCAGGTATTTGTTCACGGGCTTGGTGCCTTGTTCGGGCATCAAATCCATCCCGCCGCGTTCGGCCACCAGCTTGGACACGTCGGAATTTTCATCGCCGAGGTCCCCAAAGTGCCGCGCCCCTGCGGGACATGTCCGCACGCACGATGGCACGCGGTCCACCTCTGGCAGATTTTCGTTGTAAATCCTGTCCACACACAGGGTACATTTCTTCATGACCCCGGCTGCCGCATCCATTTCACGCGCGCCGTAAGGACAAGCCCAGGCACACAGGCCACAGCCAATGCAGGCGTCTTCATTCACCAGAACGATCCCGTCCTCTTGGCGTTTGTAACTCGCACCCGTTGGGCACACCGTCACACACGGCGCATCTTCGCAGTGCAAACAAGATTTCGGGAAATGGATCAGTTGCGCCGGTCCTGTTTCCGGCTGCACCTCGTACGAATGCACCCGGTTCAGGAACGTGCCCGTCGGATCGCTGCCATAGGCATCCTGATCCGACAGCGGCGCGCCATAGTTTTCGGTGTTCCAGCCTTTGCAGGACACAACGCAGGCATGACAGCCCACGCAGGTGTCCAGGTCGATGACCAGGCCAAGTTTCTTGTCGGTTGTTTGTGGTAAGGTTGTCATTTTATGCGACCTTCACATTCGAAATCAGATCAAGATAAGCGTTCGCGCCGGACTGGGTGATTTGCGTGGCGATGTACCAAACAAAACTTCCAAAGCAGAAAGCAACAAAGGCTGCGATGGCGATCAAGGTTTTGGTTTGACCACTCATTTCCCCACCTTCCATTCCAGGTCTTGCGGACCTGTTCCAACAGGCGACCCTTGGGCCGGGACATTGGGCACGGACTGCGCATCTGCCGGGGCATCGACCTTCGCGATCTTCACCCGCAGATCGAACCAAGCCGCCTGCCCTGTCACCGGATCGCTGTTCGCCCAGCGCATGCCATCGCCGTTTTCAGGCAGCAATTCGTGAATCAGGTGGTTCAACAGGAACCCTTTCGTCGCCTCTGGCGCATCTTCCTTCAACGCCCACGCGCCTTTGCGTTTGCCGATGGCGTTCCACGTCCAAACCGTGTTTTCGTTCAGCGCAGCCATATGGGCCACGGGCACCGTGATGGTGCCGTGCGCCGATGTGACGGAAGCCCAGTCGCCTTCTTCAAATCCGTTGGCCTCCCAAATCTTGGTCGGGACGAACAATGGGTTGCGGCCATGGATTTGGCGCAGCCACGCATTCTGTGTGCCCCAACTGTGATACATCGCCATGGGGCGCTGGGTCAGGGCGTGAACGTTGAATTCTTCTGTGTCCACGCGGCCATCTTCGAACGGCGCATACCAGATGGGCAACGGATCCAGCGTTTCTTTGATCCGGTCGCGCAAATGTTCGGGCGGTTGCCTGTCGCCATGCCCTTCGGCGGCCAATTGGAAACGCCGCATGGGTTCGGAATAAAGTTCAAACAGGTACGGCTGCGGCGCATCGTAGATGCCGATCTTCACCGCCCAGTCTTGGTATGCGGCGTTCCACGGCTTAAAGAATTCCGCTTCTTCGGGCACATGGATGGCGTAGAAGCCACCGTTTTCGATGTATTGTTCCAGCTGTTTGGGGTTCACAGCCCCCCGGCCTTCGGACTTACCGTCTTCACCGCGGAACCCGATCAGGGGGCCAACCCCCGGGCGGCGTTCGTGGTTGACGATGTAATCGGCATAATCCGCATATTTCTGCGACCCATCTTCGTTGACGAAGCCTTTCAGCCCCAGTCGCGCACCCAGATCGCACAGGGCAGATTGGAACCCCTTTACATTGCGGTCCGGTTCAATGACGGGCCAACGGATGGAATCCGCCGCCGCCTCGGCCTCACAAATCGGGCGGTCCAACAGGCTGATACAGTCGTGGCGTTCCAGGTATGTGGTGTCCGGCAGGATCAGATCGGCAAAGGCCACCATTTCGGACGAATAGGCATCAGAATAGATGATCTTGGGGATCACATAATCGCCGTTTTCATCCTTGTCCGTCAACATGTCCATCACACCGGATGTGTTCATGGACGAATTCCACGACATGTTCGCCATATACATGAACAG
>JAHDDS010000033.1:23803-25347 GCA_020629235.1 Planktomarina sp. | reverse complement strand
CGCTTTTCCACGTCGGCGCCCGACCGCCAGCCTTTGCCGTCGATCACCTGTTCGTTGGCCAGAACGGTCATGTCGACCGGGTCCCAGTTCACCATGGCGTTTTTGCGGTACACCAGATCCTTGTCCAACATGTCCAGGAACAGGGCCTGCTGTTGGCCGTAATATTCCGGGTCGCAGGTGGCGAATTCGCGGGACCAGTCGATGGACAGGCCCAGGGGCTTCATCTGGTCCTTCATGGTGGCGATGTTGCCGTATGTCCAATCCTTGGGGTGGCCGCCCGATGCCATCGCCGCATTTTCGGCGGGCATGCCGAACGCGTCCCAGCCCATGGGGTGCAGCACGTTGTGGCCGGTGGACATTTTGTACCGCGCGATCACGTCGCCCATGGTGTAATTGCGCACGTGTCCCATGTGGATGCGCCCGGATGGATAGGGGAACATTTCCAACACATAATACTTGGGCTTGTCGGCGCTGGCCGTGCTTTTGAACGTGTCCGCGTCGTCCCAGGCCTTTTGCCATTTGGGTTCAATCTCGGCGGGGGTGTAATTTGACATCTTGGCCTCTCACGCGGGCGGGTCCGGCGGATGGGCCGGGGCAGGGCTGCGGGTTTGGAGTGGGGTTATAGTCGGCCGTCTTGCACGCGCAACTGACGCGCGCGGGTCAGAATGGCGTTTTCCACGGCGCGCACGGTGTCTGGGCTGGCCGGACCGCTGCGGGTCACCAGGGACAGGTTCAAAGACCGGGCCGCCAAGGCGGGGTCGCGGACGTGGACGGTGGCTTTGTACGCACGACTGCCGCCGGGCGGGGTGCCAAAGCCCGTGATGATGACGCCCGTGAACGGGTCTGCTGACACAACGGGCAAGAAGGACAAAACGTCCAAAGACGCGGCCCACAGATACCGGTTCACCGCCACCACTTCGCCGCCCTGCACGCGGCTGGCTTGCAGCGTTGCATTATCCGCGCGGCCACCAAACAGGCTGCATCCGGTCAAGGCCACGGCTGCGGCTGTTGCAAAAAGAACTGTTTTGATGGCCATACCTGCGCCCCCCGCTTTGCGCATTTCATATCCCAGGCAGTGCGGCCTGCCAAGATACGCTTGGGCAAAAAGAAAAGGCGGCCCGAAGACCGCCTTTCCATCGACTTGAAAAGTCAGATTAGAAGGAGAAGGAAACTTCTACAGTCAAACCTTCTTTGTAGTCGTTTGGACCGATTTCGTCGCCGTCATCGTCCATGTCGCCGTTGTCAGCATAGGACACCAGTGCGGACGCGCCGCCACCCAGGTCGTATGTTACGCCAACATATGCGTCTTCGCCGTTGCCGCCGTCATCCAGAACACCAGCAAAGATTTTCATGCCGTTGCCCATGTCGTACGAACCGGTCAGACCCAGTTTTTCTGTGCCTTGGTCGTCTTGCCAGTCCAGAGCAACAGCCAGAGGACCAGAAGCGTAAGCCACGTTCACGCCGATGTTTGCGTCGCCGTTGCTTTCGTCCACGTAGTAGACAGTCGCTTTGACGTCGCCGAAGGTGTAACCAACTTTCAGACC
>JAHDDS010000033.1:0-23703 GCA_020629235.1 Planktomarina sp. | reverse complement strand
ATTTCGAAGTCAGCACCGGCTGTCAGGCCGTTGTCCAGCTCTGTGGACATGGAGACGTTCAGGTCGCCATCGACGTAGAAACCTTCAGAAGCGACGGTCGCTGGACCTGCGCCTGTGTGGTCGGAGTCGTTGTAACCCAGTTTTACTGTACCCGAGAACGATACGTCGGCTGCTGCGATACCTGCAGTCATGACCAACGCCGTCGAGGTAAGAAGGATGCGTTTCATGTTATTCCCTCGTGTTGCATTCCAAATTTGAACTGACGCAACACGAAGGTCGCGCAGTAATGAGGGTCTTTTCGCTGTGTCGGCCCAATGGGTCAAGCAACGCGGCGGGGGCGTTCCGTGCAGATCGGGGATTTGATGCAGCGATGTCACACAACATTTGTTGCAAAGTTTTCATATCCTCAACAAAAGCTCTAATTCGAAGGCCAACAAACAGGGGACGGTCCGATGGCGCTTATGGAAATTTCGTCGAAAATCGCGGCAGCGGCGCAAGACGCCGGGCGAAATCCCGCAGAAATTGAGTTGATCGCAGTCTCAAAAGTTCAACCAAATGAACGGGTTAGGGCGGTTTTGGACGCGGGCCACCGGGTGTTTGGTGAAAACCGGGTGCAAGAGGCCGCGGGCAAGTGGCCTGCGTTTCAAGAAGAATATGACGAAATTGATCTGCATCTTTTGGGCCCGTTGCAGACAAATAAGGCCCGCCAGGCGATAAATCTGTTTTCGACCCTGCATTCTGTCGATCGCCCCAAACTTGCAACGGCCTTGGCGCGCCTGGCCCAGGAAGAAGGGCGGTGCCCGAATCTGTTTTTGCAGGTGAATACGGGGCTGGAGTCGCAAAAGGCGGGGGTTGCGCCGGACGAATTGGACGGGTTTGTGGCAGACTGCCGGGCGCTGGATCTGCCGGTTGTTGGATTGATGTGCATCCCCCCCGCTGAAGAAGAAGCCAGCCTGCACTTTGCGCTTTTGGCGAAATTGGCCGCGCGCAACGGGTTGGCGGGGCTGTCCATGGGCATGTCGGCAGATTTTGAAAAAGCCATCCATTTCGGGGCCACCCACGTGCGGGTGGGGTCCGCCATCTTTGGCGCGCGGGTCCGGCCAGAGGCGTAGGGAAACCGCCTAGAGAACGATCAACCGGGTGTCATAGCTGATCTTGCCAGCGATCCACCGCAGGTGGGTTCGGTCCAGCCCGATGCAGCCTGCCGTCGGCCGCAATGGCCCCCGCCACTGGTGCATGAAAATCGCGGACCCTTTGCGCTTTTGGGCATAGGGCCAGTTCCAATCTGTCAGCAAGATCAGGTCATACATCGGGTCCGCGCGCGACAGCACTTCGTGACTGGCGGGAAACGGGCGGCGCACCATCAGATTGTAATCTTCATGCGTGGGGTCATCGCACCACAGATCGCCCGGTCCGATGGGCACGCCCCAGCGGGCGGGGGCGGAAATGCGGTCGGGGCGATACAGCATTCCCACGATCCGGTGTGTGCCGCGCGGGGTGGCGCCGTCGCCTTCTGCTTTGCGCGATGTGATCCCGCCGCGCCCCACGGTGCAGGGGAAATACCGCCCCCAAAACCGCAAGCCGCGCGGGCTGACCACCATATCGCGCGGCGTCACAGCAAATGCCCCGACTTTTTGGATTTCGTGTCCAGATAGCCCGCATTGTGCGCCGATGGGGCAATGTGCAGGGGGATGCGTTCCACCACGTCGATGCCCGCCTTGGACAGGCGTTCGATCTTGGCGGGGTTGTTCGTCATCAGCCGCACTTGGCCCACGCCCAGTTTGCGCAGAATGTCTGATCCCAGTTCAAAATTGCGTTCGTCGTCTTGAAAGCCCAGGCGGTGATTTGCCTCGACCGTGTCAAATCCCTGGGCCTGCAGGGCATAGGCGCGCATCTTGTTGGCCAATCCGATGCCGCGCCCTTCTTGGTTCAGGTACAGCAGAATGCCCGACCCTTCGGCCCCCATCTGCGCCAACGCCCCGCGCAACTGCGGCCCGCAATCGCACTTCAAGGACCCCAACACATCGCCGGTAAAGCAAGCCGAATGCAGCCGCACCAAAACAGGTTTGGACCGATCCGGGTCCCCAATTTCGATGGCATAGTGTTCTTCACCGCCCGCTGTGGGGCGAAAGATGGACAGGCGGCCCGCTTCGGATGCTTCCATCGGCAAGGCGGCGCTGGCCACATCGTCCATGCCTGCGGGAACGGCATCGGGCAAAGACACGCGGGTCAGCGACGGGTCCGCCAGGGTGCCGCGTGTGACGATGACAGCGGGCAGCAAATGCGCGCTTTTTGCCAGCACAATGCCCGCCCGGGCGGGGGCCGCATCGCCGTCGCGGATGGGTTGAAACGGTCCCTTCAGGGGGTGGCGCAAATCCAATGTGGGGTCAGCCATGGCCCGCGCCCAGGTCAAATCGGCGTCCTTTGGCAGGGCCAGTCGGGTGATATCGCCGTCATAGACAGGCGTTTTCAACGTTTGCGCGCGCCAATCTGTCACCACCAAACAGGCAGATGGGTCGGCCACTGCGGCGGCAAAGCGGGCCGGGGTCAGGGTTTCGACCGCAAAAACCAGCATGGGATGGGCCCCATCCAGCACGACGGGCAGGCCCATCCGCAGATCGGTCAGGGCCCGGGCGCGCATTTCTGCTGGTGTGGCGGTAACGGTCATGGCCGCCGGATACCGGGTTTGTGACAGGAATTGAAACATTTCCTGCCCATCCGACACGTGGTTGTGAGAGAATTGTCGCAAACCTTGCCTCTGCCGCCCAAGGGCCTCATCTTCAAGAGCACAGCCCGGCAGGAGGTTCCACCATGGCACAGTTGAAGAAAATTCTTTTGATCGACGACGATGAAGATCTGCGTGAAGCGCTGTCCGAACAGTTGATCATGACGGAAGACTTCGACGTTTTCGAAGGCGGCGACGGGGCCGAGGCCATGCAAAAGGCCAAAGAACAAATCTATGACCTGGTGATTTTGGACGTCGGTTTGCCCGACACGGACGGGCGCGAACTGTGCCGCTTGATGCGCAAGCAGGGGGTCAAATGCCCGATCTTGATGCTGACAGGCCACGACAGTGACGCTGACACCATCTTGGGCTTGGACGCAGGCGCCAATGATTACGTCACCAAGCCGTTCAAGTTTCCCGTGCTGCTGGCCCGCATCCGCGCGCAACTGCGCCAACACGAACAGTCCGAAGATGCGGTGTTCACCATGGGGCCGTACACGTTCAAACCCGCCCAGAAAATTCTGATGACGGAAGACGAAAGGAAAATTCGTCTGACCGAAAAAGAAACCAACATTTTGAAGTTCCTGTACCGGTCGACCGACGGCGTGGTGCAGCGTGACATTCTGCTGCACGAAGTGTGGGGATACAACGCGGGTGTTACGACCCACACGCTGGAAACCCACATCTATCGCCTGCGCCAAAAGATCGAACCCGATCCGTCGAACGCGCGCCTGTTGGTGACGGAAAACGGCGGATATCGCCTGGTGGCCTGAATTTGAAATTCTGCATCGCGAATTTTTCTGCGCTGCAGTGATCCAATCTCTTACCCCTCCCGTAAGAGTTTATGTTCAAGGCTGTGCAAGCACTGCCCGGAACACTCCCTGTTGGACTTGCCCGGACCTTTGCGGTTCGGGCTTTTTTTTGCCCTGCAGGACCCGGCCTTGTCTGGCTGCGGCCGGGCTGTCACTGTGGGTGGACATGTCCAAGTAAGGTCCCGCCATGCACATCACGCCCTTTGCCGTCGAACAGTGGATGAACGCATATGAAACCAAGTGCGAATACAATCTGGCGGAAACCTGCGTTGCGTCTTTGACGTTGCGCGAATTGCTGGACCTTGCGGGCGAAGAAGACCCGTTGGCCCCCCTTCAGGACCGGGCCATGACCTATGGCGATATCGTGGGGTCGGACCGGTTGCGCGGGCTGATCGCCGGGCTGTTTGCGCGCCAATCTGCCGACAACGTTCTGGTGGCCCACGGCACCATCGGGGCCAATGCGTTGGTGTACCAAGCGTTGGTGGGGGCGGGGGATGTGGTGGCCAGTGTCACGCCCACATACCAGCAACATGTGTCGCTGCCCGAAGCCCTGGGGGCCCAGGTGCGCCAGGTGCCGTTGCAGGCCAAAGACGGGTATCAGTTGGATATGGATGCCCTGGCCCAAGCCGCCAAAGGCGCAAAGCTGATCACCGTTGTGAACCCCAACAATCCCACCGGCGCTTTGCTGTCAGATCGGCAAATGCAGGATGTCGTGGCCATCGCGGCGGGCAATGACGCCTATCTTTTGGCGGACGAGGTGTATCGCGGCACCAGCCAAACGGACCCGATCCAAAATCCGTCCTTTGTGGATATGTACCCCAAGGCCATCAGCACAGGGTCCATGTCCAAAGCCTTTGCCCTGGCCGGGTTGCGGTTGGGGTGGATCGTGGGGCCAAAGGATGTGTTGGCCCAGGCCGAACATCACCGCGATTATACCACCATCAGCCTGGGCATCTTGAACGACCATATGGCTTGTTTGGCGTTGGACCATGCAGACAAGATACTGGCCCGGTCCGCTGGCATCGTGCGCGAAAACCACGCCATTGTGACGGACTGGATCGCAGGGCAAAATCACCTGTCTTGGGTGGCCCCGCACGCGGGCACCACGGCGCTGCTGCAGTATTCTGGCGACCGCCCGTCCCATGATTTGGCCGTGGACATACTGGCCCAGACCGGTGTGTTGGTGACCCCTGGAAGTGCCTTGGGGGCAGAAGGCACCTTGCGGCTGGGGTACGCAAACCACCCAGCAGTATTGCGCGCGGGCTTGCCGCGCCTGGGGGATTTTCTGGCCAAGGCCTGCCCCCTTTGATAGGGGCACGCAAAAAGGGGGGCTGACCATGGCATTCACATTGGCAACTTGGAACATCAATTCCGTCCGGCTGCGCGAACCCATCGTGTGCAAGCTGTTGGCCGAAGAAGCCCCTGACGTTTTGTGCCTGCAAGAAACCAAATCGCCGGTGGATAAAATCCCCACCGAAGGCTTTGCCGCCTTGGGGTATCCGCACATGGTGGCCCGGGGGCAGAAGGGATACAATGGCGTGGCCATCCTGTCCAAACTGCCGCTTCAAGAAGTGTCCGCCTTCGATTTGGCGTCTCTTGGCCATGCCCGGCACGTGGCGGCGCGCCTGCCCAACGGTGTGGTGATCCACAATCACTATGTCCCGGCGGGGGGTGACGAACCGGACCGGACCAAAAACGAAAAGTTCGGCCAAAAACTTGATTACCTGACCGAGTTGCGGGACCTGTGCGCCGCCGACACCCCGCGCAAATCGATCTTGGTGGGGGACCTGAATATCGCGCCGCGCGAAGACGATGTTTGGGACCACAAAAAGCTGCTTAAAGTTGTCAGCCACACCCCGGTGGAAGTGGACCATTTCAACGCCGTCATGGCTGCCGGCGAATGGGTCGATGTCACCCGCCAAGACCTGCCTGACGGGCAAATTTACAGCTGGTGGTCTTACCGCGCCAAAGATTGGGATGCCGCGGACAAAGGCCGCCGTTTGGACCATATTTGGGCCACATCAGACATTGCCGCCACCGCCCATTCCAGCCGTATCCTGCGCGCCGCGCGCGGCTGGGACAAGCCATCGGATCACGCCCCGGTCTTTGCCACGTTCGATCTTTAATCGCCCTGTTTGGTCCTTTGGGCCTGGCGCATGCCGTGCAGGCCTTCGGGCTTGAGGTTCGCAGCGAAGGACCCTACCTACGGGGCAGGTGAACAACAGGATGACCCCCATGCTTGGACTTGGTGATACAGCGGCCACGGCCCCCGCCGGCGATCTTATCAAAGACGTCACAGAAGCCACTTTCATGGTGGACGTGGTGGAAGCCAGCCAAGACGTTCCGGTTATCGTCGATTTTTGGGCGCCGTGGTGCGGCCCCTGCAAAACCTTGGGCCCTGCCTTGGAAGCCGCCGTGACCAAAGCGGGCGGGGCTGTGAAAATGGCCAAAGTGGACGTGGATCAAAACCAAGGCATCGCGGGCCAACTGCAAATTCAATCCATTCCCACTGTCTATGCCTTTTACAAAGGCCAGCCCGTGGACGGGTTTCAAGGGGCGCTGCCGCCTTCGGAAATTCAAGCCTTTGTGGACCGGGTGATTGCCGCAGGCGGTGGGGAAGCCCCGGGCGGTGGGTTGGCCGATGCCCTGGCCGCCGCAGAAGAAATGTTGGACAGCGGCGCTGCGGTGGACGCCGCCCAAACCTTTGCCGCCATCTTGGGGGAAGACCCCGCCAATGCTGCCGCCTTCGCGGGTATGGTGCGCGCCCACATCGCGCTGGACGACCTGGACCAGGCCGAAGCAATTTTGAACGGGGCCCCCGCCGACATCAGCACAGCGCCAGAATTGGAAGCCGCCGCAGCCCAGCTTGATCTGGCCAAACAAGCCGCCAACGCCGGGCCCACCGCTGAATTGCAAGCCGCCGTGGATGCAAACCCGGGCGATCACCAAGCCCGGTTTGATCTGGCCACAGCCCTGCACGCCGGTGGCGACGCTGCGGGGGCGGTGGATCAGCTTTTGGAAATTTTCAAGCGCGACCGGGACTGGAACGACGGGGCAGCAAAGACCCAATTGTTCACTGTCTTTGACGCGCTGCCAGCCAATGATCCGGTGGTTTTGAACGGCCGCCGCAAATTGTCGTCATTGATATTTGCTTGATCGGTCCCGGGGCCTAGCTTGCCTTCTATGAACATTCGTTTCGATCTGCCCGATGTGATCCCCGTATTTCCGCTGCCCGGTGCGCTGTTGCTGCCCCGGGCCAGGTTGCCGCTGCATCTGTTTGAACCGCGGTATTTGGCGATGCTGGACGACGCCATGAAGACCGATCACCGCCTTGTGGGCATGGTGCAGCCCTTTGAAAACCGCGACGGCGACAACCAGCTGCACACCATCGGCTGCGCAGGGCGGGTCAGCCAGTATTCGGAAACGGAAGATGGGCGATACATGATCACCCTGGCGGGCATTTCACGCTTTCGCATCAAGGCCGAAGTGGAAGGCTTCACCCCTTATCGCCGGTGCGAAGTGGGCTGGGGCGGATTTGAACGGGACCTGGGCGCAGAAGAAACAGACCCGTCGTTCAATCGCGATGGATTTTTGGAAACACTGTCGCGCTTTTTTGACGAACAACAGCTGTCGGCTGATTGGGAAACGCTGAAAGACGCTGAAGACGAATTGTTGATCAATTCCCTGTCCATGCTGTGCCCGTTTGACCCCGAAGACAAACAAGCCCTGCTGGAAGCCCCCAGCCTAGAAACCCGGCGTGAAACCCTGGTAACCTTGATAGAGTTCGCCCTGCGCGGCGGCATGGCAGAGGATTTGATGCAATGAGCGATTTTGACCCCAAAATGCTGGAAGCCCTGATTTGCCCGCAGTCGGGCGGGCCGTTGAAATACGATGCCAAAGCGCAAGAATTGATTTCGAAGACGGCGCATTTGGCCTATCCCATTCGCGACGGCATCCCCATCATGTTGGTGGGTGAAGCGCGCGAGATCGACTAGAACATCTGCCCCCATTGGCATGTGGCGGCCACCCGGATGCGGTGGCGGCTGCCTTGCACCAGTGTGACGTTGTCGATCACCATGCAGTCGCGACGCAGGCGTTTGTCCATTGGGATGCGGCGTGTGACATCGCGTTCCAGCGCGTCGGGGAAGTCTTTGAAATCAATGGCATAGATCACCACCAACGCGCGGTCTTCGTGGGTGATGCGCATATCGCCGGTGAACTGCAGCTTCGATTTCAAATATTTGTTCAACCGCAGCACCGCCCGGCCGGTGATTTGGGCCGTGTGCGGTGACGTGAACACCAGGTCGTCCACCCGCTGGTCGCGCAGTTTGCGGTGGATGTCCTTGGCGGCAAAGTCCGCATCCAGATACGCCACCAAATCATCGCTGTGCATGTCCAATTGCAGCTGCACGCCCTGGGCGGTCAAACGCAGGCGTTGGGTCACGGCATAGTCAAACGTGGCTTCCCCCGATCGCGCGGTGGCCTGTTTTGTCCCCAAGGGGATGCCTGTGATGAACAGCGTGAACACCACCAATGCGATCACGCCAAGACCCAGAAGTTTGCGCATGTGTGGTCCTTGTGATTTGGCCGAATGCCCGCGCTTACAGCGGGTGCCCTTGCATCAACTTTGGCAGGTCGCCCGTCAAGCCCGCAGCTTCTTTCATGAACCCCCGGCGCAGGCCCGGCATGGCGTTCACCAAGCCCATGCCCAGGTCCCGCGCACCGCGCAGCACGCTGGACTGGTTGGAAAACAGGCGGTTGAACCCGTCCGTCGCCAGGGCCAGGGTTGTGTTGTCGAACCGCCGCCAGCGCTGATAGGCGTCCAACACCGTGGCGGTTCCCAGGTCCAATCCCAACCTGTGGGTGTCCACCAACACTTCCGACAGGGCCGCCACGTCTTTCAGGCCAGCGTTCAGCCCTTGCCCTGCGATGGGGTGCACCCCGTGGGCCGCATCCCCCACCAAGGCCACGCGCGCACCCACCAAACTGTGCGCCAAAACCAGGCCAAGGGGATAAGTATAGCGCCCGCCCGTAAGCGTCACATCCCCCAAGAAATCCCCAAATCTGGGGCGCAGGACGGCCATATAGTCGTCGTCATCCAGGGCGTTTATGGCCAAGGCTGTTTCTGTTTTTTCGGTCCAGACAATGCTGCTGCGGTTGCCCGTCAGCGGCAAGATCGCCAAGGGGCCAGAGGGCATGAAAAACTGGTGCGCCACGCCGTTGTGGGGGCGTTCATGGTCCACCGCGCAAACCAGCGATGTCTGGTCATATCCCCAGCCCATGCGTTTCAGGCCCGCGCGCTTGGCGGTGCCGGACGCCCGCCCATCTGCCCCCACCAACACGTCTGCTTGTACGGTTTCCCCAGATGCCAAGGTGGCAGTGACGTGACCAGCATCCACCGCTTGGGCGGTGACCGTCGTGTCCGGCAAATATGTCAAATCTGCCCGTTCCACCGCCGCCAGCAAGGTTTGGCGCAGGTGGCGATCTTCCACGATGTATCCCATGGGGCCGCCGCCCAGTTCGGCGTGGTCAAAGTGCATGAAAAACGCGCCTGGTCCGTCGCCCACTTGGCCGTCGGTCACCTTGATGTCGAACATCGGCTGGGCGTTGCTGTCCAATGCGTCCCACAGCCCCAACGTCCGCAGCATCCGGGCACTGGCCGCCGATATGGCATAGCTGCGCCCGTCAAAATCATTGCGCCGCAGATCGTCGGTGCGGCTGGCATCCACCAAAACAACTGAAATTCCCGCCTGGCACAAGGCCAGGGCCAAGGTGCATCCGTTCAGGCCACCACCGGTGATTATGACTTGCGTTTCCATGGTTTAACTATGGGGGCAATCCGGGCAGAGTCCAGCTTCTGCGGCGCTTTGACCCCGGTGGCTTTGTCCGCTGTGCCCGGTTGTGCCGCAATACCCGCCCCGCTACGAAAGGGCGGACACAAAGGGGACTGTTATGGACAGATGGCTTGGAATGACCGCTGCCGCCTTGGGGCGCGGGATTGGGGACGGGGACATTGACCCCATCGCACTGACCGATTGTTTCTTGGGGGCCATTGACGCGCACCCGTTCCGCGACCGGATATATTCCTGCGTGACCCCAGATCGCGCCCGGGCTGAAGCTGCCGCCGCATCGCAGCGCGCGGCCCTTGGCCAGCGCCTGTCCCCCCTGGACGGGGTGCCGTTCAGCTGGAAAGATTTGATCGACAGCGCAGGTACGCCGACCGAATGCGGCACCGCCCTGTTTGCGGGGCGCGTGCCGGACAAGGATGCCGAAGTGTTGTCCAACGCCACCGCCTTGGGCTTGGTGTGCTTGGGCAAGGTGCATCTGTCTGAAATGGCGTTTTCCGGTTTGGGCTTGAACCCCAAGGCTGCTACCCCGCCGTGCATCAATGATCACGATGCGGTGGCGGGGGGGTCTTCGTCTGGGTCTGCAACGTCCGTCGCGTTTGGTTTGGCTGCTGGGTCCATCGGGTCTGACACGGGCGGGTCCGTGCGCATCCCTGCAGCGTGGAACGATTTGGTGGGTCTGAAAACCACCGAAGGGCGGGTCCCTGTCGACGGGGTGGTGCCACTGTGCGCGCGGTTGGACACGGTGGGTCCCCTGTGCCGATCCGTGGAAGATGCAGCCTTAAGCTTGGCGGCCTTGGAAGGGGGTAAACCGGCAGATTTGACCAACGCCACGTTGGACGGTGTGCGCCTTGGCGTGATCGAAACAGTGGCCATGGACGATGTCCGCGACGGTCCGGCACAGGGCTTTCAGGACGCAGTGGTGGCTTTGGAAAAACAAGGGGCCACGGTGGAAGGCATTCGCGTGCCGATGGTGGCGGACGCTTTGGCATTGTCGCCTGTTTTGTTCACCGTCGAAGCATATGGCACCTGGCGGGATTTGATCGAAGCGTCGCCTGAAAAGATGTTCCCCGAAATTTTGGAACGCTTCCGCACCGGGCGTAATTTTTCTGGCCCGGATTATGTGGCGGCCTGGAACACGTTGAATCGCCTGCGCGCAGAATTTTGGGCCGCCGCCGCGGGCTATGACGCATTGATCTGCCCCACATCCCCGATTTTGCCGCCCAATGCGGAACGGCTTTTGAATGACAGCGATTACTATGTCACCGAAAACCTGCTGGCGTTGCGCAACACGCGGATCGGCAATTTGATGGGGGCGTGCGGCCTAACACTGCCCACGGGGACGGCGTCGGCGGGTTTGATGTTCACCGCCGCCCCCAACACCGAAGAACGGTTGTTGCGTCTGGGGGCCGCGGCGGAAGTGGCCCTGGCCTGACAGACCTTATTGGCAGATCGGCAGGTCGCGCCGGGGGCCGGGCGTCAACGACTTGCGCCACCGTTTGATCACGGGTTCCAGCTTGCGCTTCGGCCAGAACTGCGGCGTGCCAATATTGGCCAGGCAGGTTGGGTTCCAGTACAGCCCGGCGCTGGCCAACGATCTGCCGCCGCTGACGGCGCGGGCCACGGCTTTGATGTCCTTGGATTCTGGATAGATATACAGCGTCGTGGGATTGTCTTCGGCCAGCCGCATCACCAGATCCGCGCTGGACGCGGAAAAGGTCGTGCACCCGTTGCTGCGCCCGCTGGTGTAATCCACCAATCGCCCAAATCGGACAAACCCATCGTCGTTGGCATATTTGCTGCCGGGGCGTTTCAACAAACACTGCGTCCGCAAAAAGGTGGCTTGGTGCCCACCGATGAAACGCTGGCGGGCATTTTTGTTTTCACCTTCGCCGTCAAAGGCCAGGAAGGGGCGGACGAAGGGTTTGGTCTGACCGTTTTCGGTGTAATATCCTTTGTAGGACCGCCGCACTTCCGACGTGACATAGCTGCCGCCGGACGTCAGGTTCGATCCTTCCGCATTGCTGAAATGCCGCGCGCATTGCCGTCCGTTGGAAAAATTGGCCCCGGGGATTTTGCGCCCATTTCCGTATCCAGATGACGTGGCACGGAAGGATTTTTGCCCTTCGCAAATCACATAAAACCGCTTGCTGGCCGCGCCGCTGGGGGCGGCACTGGGGCGGGTGGCGTCCATGGCGAAGTAACACGGGTTGGATACTTTGCCTTGGCGGGTCTTTGTCTGATGCAAGGCCCGGGCACGTTCCAAAACGACCGGGGCGATTTGCCCGTCGCTGTATCCCACGTGGGGGGCCAGCCATTTGGGAACAGCGATGGATTGCGCGCCCGCATGCAGCGGGACGCTGGCAAAGGTGAAAGCAATCAGGGTTTTCAAAAGGAGTTTGTATCGCATGGGGTGCCTGTCCTGTGGAACGGTTCAACGGGGCTGTGGCCCCACGTTCTTGTTTTTGTTTGCACGAAGTTTACCGGATTGGCGTGATTTGGCAAATCACGATTCCCAGCCGCCCGTTCGGTGCTGCGGGTCCGCAAATCTGGGCACACGGTCTTCACTATGATCCTCCGGTTCAACATCAATGGCGCAAGCCCCCTGGACTTGGGCCGCGATATTCGCGTTAACAGCATCAAACAAAAGGACAGATCGGTCATGACCTATCCCACCCGTTTCAGCGCTTTGGGCGAACCCATGTGGCCCCGGTTGCGCGGCTTGTTGGACCCCCATGCGCCGGGGGGCGATGTGATCAACATGACCATCGGCGAACCCAAGCACCCTTTTCCAGATTGGGTGGGCCCGGCACTGGCCGATGCTGTGGCGGGGTTCAATGCGTATCCAGACAACAACGGCATCCCGGAATTGCGCCAGTCCATCGCCACTTGGCTGCACCGCCGGTTCGATGCGAAGGTGGACCCAGACACCCAAGTGATGGCCCTGAACGGCACCCGCGAAGGGTTGTACAATGCGGTTATGGCCCTGGTGGACGGTGGGACAATTTTGATCCCAAACCCGTTTTATCCCGTTTACGCTGTGGGGACGATGTCGGTGGGGGCCAAGCCCGTTTACATGCCCTGCACGCGGGACACGGGGTATCTGCCAGATTTGGATGCCCTGGATGCCGCCACGTTGAACGACACCCAAGCGTTTTTCTTGTGCACCCCGTCAAACCCGCAGGGTGCTGTGGCGGACCGGGACTATCTGGTGCGTTTGCTGGACCTGGCGGAACGCCACGATTTCAAAATCTTTTCGGATGAATGTTATTCCGAGATCTATCGCGACGAACCGCCCCTTGGGATGATGGAGGTGGCCCATCAAGTGGGCGCTGACCCAGAACGGGTGGTGATCTTTCATTCTTTGTCCAAAAGATCGAATTTGCCCGGGTTGCGGTCGGGGTTCGTGGCGTCTGGGCCTGAAAACATCAAACGACTCAAAGCGCTGCGGGCCTATGCCGGGTCGCCCTTGCCGGGCCCAATTCAGAAAGTTTCTGCCCAAGTTTGGGCCGATGAAGACCATGTTGTTGCCAACCGGCAACTCTATTGTGACAAATTTAAGGCGGCAGACCATATTTTCGCCGGGATTAATTCGTACCTGTCTCCCAGGGCCGGATTCTTTCTGTGGCTGCCCGTCGAAAACGGCGAACAAGCTGCACTACGTCTTTGGCAACAAACAGGGGTGCGGGTGCTTCCAGGAAAATACCTGGCGCAAACCGCAAACGAGCAGAACCCCGCAGAAGACTATATCAGGGTCGCTTTGGTGGCCCCAAAAGAAGAAACGCAGCGCGGGTTAACCATCATTCGTGACTGTGTGTTGACATGATGTTGAGGGTTACATGGCGTACACGACCCGCGGGCGCGACCCGCTGTTGGATGCAGGCACACAAGCTGTTCTAGAAAAACGGGGGCGCGAAGCGTCCGGCGTGTTGTTTGTTTTGATCGGGCTGTTCTTGGCCCTGATGATCACCACCTATTCCGCGGAAGATGCGACATGGCTGGTTTCAGGCGACACCAGCGTGAACAACTGGACGGGGCGCTTTGGCGCGCAGATTGCGTCCAAGTTGCTGCTGTATTTTGGGTACAGTGTCTGGGCCTTGGCGATTGCCTCCCTTGTGTGGGGCGTCCGTTTGCTGATGCAGAACGGCTTGGATCGCATGTTCAATCGCGTCATGTATCTGCCGCTTTTCCTTGCGTTTGCAATGCTTTACGCCGCCACGCTGACCCCGTCTGCCGATTGGATGAACCCATTTTCCCTGGGCGGCCGTTTGGGCGACGAAGCTTTGACCGTCATCCTTTACATCGCCCCAGGATCGCCCGGATTTATGGCGAACGTCTGTTCCGTGATTTTTGGCGTGGCCACCGTGTGGTCGGGCCTGTTTGTCTGCGGTGTGACCGTGGAAGAACTGCAAAAAGCCTTCCGCAAATGCATTGTGTGGGGCTGTATGGGTGTTGCAATGGCAGCCGCCGGTTGGGCCGTTGTGCGCGGCACAGATTTCAAAGGTCTGACCCAATGGCGCGAACCGCAATCGCCGTTTGATGCCCAGGCAGATTTTCAAAGCGCGCCTGCGCAGGCCACCGCCGCGCCAACCGTGGTGCGTGCCCCTGTAATGGCCGCCCCCGCGCCCGCGCCCATGGCACCCGCAGCAGCGCCTGCGCCCATGCCGCCTGTGGCCGACGCACAGCCAGCCGCAGCAGAACCATCTGTGCGCCAGTCGATGTTTTCGCGCATGCCGTCATTGTTAAAGCGCGATCCGGCCCCTGTGGCGGACGCGGATGTGCCCATGACGCCGACACTGCAGCAAACCGTTGCTGATGCGGCCCCAGACAGCGATGACCGCATTCGCCAGCGCATTACCAATGCCATCAACGCAAAATACGCAGCCCCCCCCGCAGCACCTGCGCCAGCAGGCCGGGTGGAACCCCAGGTCACCCGCCAAGGTCCGGGCCCAGACCCCATGATTTTGGCCGCTGCCCCCCTTGCCGCAGCGCCCCAAGCCGTTGCGCAATCTGCGGCACCTGAAGCGCCGTTCGCACCGATGCCAGAAGGGCCCATGGCCCACGATGGCCCGGCGGAACCATCGCCGTTCAACGCCATGGAAACGGCGGCTTCCATTGAAGCACCGATGATTTCTGTGGACGACGACAACCTGTTTGACGACGCGTTCGATGAACCCCAGCCCGAAGCTGTGCACACACCTTCGCCATTTGCGCAAAATGTGCCCGCAGTGCCGATGGCAGCCCAGGCTGCTGTTGTCCCGACGGCCCCGGCAACCGAAGCTGTGGTGCCGCCCGTGGCACCAACAGCGGCGGCGGCACCAACACCTGCGGCGACCGTTGCCCCAGAGGCAATTGCGCCGCAACCCGCCCCAGCCCCCGTTGCCGCGCCAGCGCCCATTGCTGCGCCCGTTCCCGCAGTGGAACCAGCGGCAGAAGCTGCGGTGGAACCCGTGCATCAACCCTTGATCCGCCCGCGGTCGCCCAAGCCGACGCCGCCGTCGAAACAGGCGATTGCCGAAGCCCAACCGAAGCTGAAGCTGGAACCCAAGAAAGCTGCTGCATACGAAGCACCGCCGTTTTCACTTCTGATGAACCCGGACCGCATCGAACGTCATGTTCTGTCGAACGAGGCTTTGGAAGAAAATGCGCGGATGTTGGAAACCGTTTTGGACGACTATGGCGTGAAGGGCGATATCGTTTCTGTGCGCCCCGGGCCCGTGGTGACCATGTATGAATTGGAACCTGCTGCTGGTTTGAAAGCCAGCCGGGTGATTGGCTTGGCCGATGATATCGCCCGGTCCATGTCGGCGTTGGCCGCGCGTGTCAGCACTGTGCCTGGCCGGTCTGTCATCGGGATCGAATTGCCCAATGACAATCGCGAAATTGTGGCACTGCGGGAAATCCTGTCGTCGCGTGACTTTGGCGACGGGTCGCAGAAACTGCCGCTTGCCTTGGGCAAAGACATTGGCGGTCAGCCGATCGTGGCGAACTTGGCGAAGATGCCGCACTTGCTGATTGCGGGGACCACGGGGTCCGGCAAATCGGTGGCCATCAACACCATGATCTTGTCGCTGTTGTACAAGCTGACACCGGATGAATGCCGGATGATTATGATCGACCCGAAAATGCTGGAATTGTCCGTCTATGACGGCATCCCGCATCTGTTGTCGCCCGTGGTGACTGACCCGAAGAAAGCCGTAGTGGCCTTGAAATGGGTCGTGGGCGAAATGGAAGACCGGTATCGCAAAATGTCCAAAATGGGCGTGCGCAATATCGACGGATACAACAGCCGCGTGAAAGACGCTTTGGCCAAGGGCGAGCTGTTCAGCCGCACGGTGCAAACGGGCTTTGACGACGCCACCGGCGAACCGTTGTTTGAAACAGAAGAGTTTGAGCCCGAAGTCCTGCCCTATATCGTTGTAGTGGTGGACGAGATGGCCGACCTGATGATGGTGGCTGGCAAAGAAATCGAAGCCTGCATTCAGCGCTTGGCGCAAATGGCGCGCGCGTCGGGCATCCACCTGATTATGGCGACCCAACGCCCGTCTGTGGATGTGATCACCGGCACGATCAAGGCGAACTTCCCCACGCGGATTTCGTTCCAAGTGACCTCTAAGGTGGACAGCCGGACGATCCTTGGGGAAATGGGCGCTGAACAACTGCTGGGCATGGGCGACATGCTGTATATGGCTGGCGGCGGCAAAATCACCCGCGTCCACGGCCCGTTCTGTTCGGACGAAGAAGTGGAAGAGGTGGTGACCCACCTGAAAGCCTTCGGCCCGCCGAACTACTTTTCCGGCATCGTGGACGGCCCCGACGAAGACAAAGAAAGCGACATTGACGCTGTGTTGGGATTGGGGGGCAACACCGATGGGGAAGATGCCCTGTACGACACGGCGGTGCAGATCGTCATCAAGGACCGCAAGTGTTCCACCAGCTATATCCAGCGCAAGTTGGCCATTGGGTACAACAAGGCCGCGCGTTTGGTGGAACAAATGGAAGAAAACGGCCTTGTCAGCCCCGCCAACCACGTTGGCAAACGCGAAATTTTGGTGCCCGAACAAGGGTAATCCAAAACAAAGCCCAAGACCAAGCAAAGGGCGTGGCATCTGCCGCGCCCTTTTGTTGTTTTCCCCCTAAAATTCTTGTGATGAATTGTGCGATGCATATGCTTGAGGCAAGCAATAGGATCGAGACATGAAAAAGTTACTTGTACTGCTGATGTTTTTGGCCAGCCCTGCGGCGGCCCAAAAGCTGTCTTTGAACGCCATTTCCAGTTACCTTAACGGGTTGCAAACTGCGAAGGGTGCGTTCACGCAAATCAATGGCGATGGGTCCATTTCCACGGGCACAATGTATATGAAACGCCCCGGACGTCTTCGGTTTGAATACGCGCCCCCCACCAAGTCTTTGGTGATGGCAGGCGGCGGCCAAGTGGCCGTGTTCGAAGCGAAGTCCGACGAACCCACGCGGTATCCCTTGGCGCAAACACCGCTGAAAATCATCCTGGAACGGAATGTGAATTTGGGTCAGCGCAATATGGTGACCAGCCACAAATCTGACGGGACAAAGACGGTTGTAACCGCCCAAGATCCCCGCCGCCCAGACCTGGGGTCGCTGCAGATGGTGTTCACAGGCAACCCCATTCAGCTGCGCCAGTGGATCGTTGACGATAACAGCGGCAGCGTCACAACAGTGATTTTGGGGGATTGGCGGGAAGGCGTCAGCGTGCCCAACAAACTGTTCAACATTCAATTCGAAATGGGCCGCTGGAACCCGTAGGTTTCAAGGCCAACGCAAAAGAAAAGCCCCCGCGCTGGTCGGGGGCTTTTTTGTTTCAGCACTGCCGAAGCGCGGTCAAAGTTTGCCGCAGTCTTCCAGTTGAAGGTGATACATAATCGCGCGGTCCTGAAGCCCGTTGGCGATTTCCACCAGCCAGGCTTTCTTGCGATAGGTGCCCCGGCGGAACCCCGACCGACCGTCGTGATAGGCCAGATATTGGTTGCGGGTGTCGTTCATCGCCAGGCCCAATTCACGGTTGGATTGTTGCATGTACCACCCCATGAATTCGGCTGCGTCAAAGATGTTGTCACGCCGCGCCCGGTGGCGACCTGTCAGGTCCTGATATTCTTCCCACGTGCCGTCCAGGGCTTGCGAATATCCATAGGCCGAGCTTTGCCGCCCGATGGGGATCACGCCCAGGGTGTATTTGTTGGGTGTCCGGGCCTGGGCCTTGAACTTGCTTTCCTGCCAGATCATGGCCATCAAAACTGCGATGGGAACACCGTACCGGTCCTGTGTTTTACGGAACGCCGGAAGGAAGTCGCGCCGCTGATCCAAGATGCTGCACGCATCGTCCAGACCTTTGGGTGCATCGGGATTACCGCTTTTGCGCGAACAGCCGGCCACGGCCGCAACCACCAAAAGCGCGATAACTAGATTTTTCATGCCGCCTCACACGAATATTTATTGTTTTGAGTATATTAGCATGTTTTTGCCGATTTTGCACAGATTTGTTTTGGCTTTTGAAACAATATGACGCGGTTTGAAATATGTCGCGGGGGCTGTTTCGCAAACCTCAACAACACAGACTGTTTCGGTGAAAATCAGGTTCGTGGCATGGACTCCGATTCACAGGCTGCATATTACGGATGGCAGGAGTTCGATTGATGTTAACCACCCGCGCCAAATACCATCTGGGCCAAGTTGTGCGCCACAAAAAGCACCCGTTTCGCGGTGTGGTTTTTGATGTGGACCCCGAATTTTCCAACACAGATGAATGGTACGCCGCCATTCCCGAAGACAGTCGCCCGCGCAAAGAACAGCCGTTTTATCACCTGTTGGCGGAAAATGATCAAAGCTATTACATCGCCTACGTGTCCGAACAGAATTTGGTGGCGGATTATTCCGGGGAACCGGTGGACCATCCAGACATCAGTGACTTGTTTGGCCCGTTCGAAGACGGTGGGTACCCGCTGCACGTTCAGTTGAACTAGGGGCGCGTTTGACCTGGGGTGGGGTTTGCCCGCTCAATACCCCAAGGCGCAGCCATCCTTGCGGGGGTCGGATGATCCCACCAAAACGCCACTGTCCAAAACGCCGATGGATTGCGCCCCGCCAATGGGGGTGCGCGGAATTTCCACGGCGTGCCCCCGATCCTGCAAGTCTTGCAAAACGGCCGGGTCATAGCCGCGTTCCACCTTCAAATGTCCCCCATCGGCAAAAGATCGCGGTGCATCGTTGGCCGCCTGGGGGTCCATCCCAAAATCACGCAAATTGCTGACGAACCGGGCATGGCCATTGGGTTGATACGCCCCCCCCATTACACCAAACGCGGTGTCCAGCTGACCGGCGTTGGTCAACAGCGCAGGGATGATCGTGTGCATTGGGCGTTTGCCCGGGGCCAGTTCATTGGGGTGGCCCGGTTCCAACGTGAAGCCAGCCCCGCGATTTTGCAGCAATATGCCGTATTTTTCCGACGCGATGCCCGACCCAAAGCCGTGGAAGATGGAATAAATCAGCGACACGGCCATGCGGTTTTTGTCCACCACGGTGATATAAACCGTGTCTTTGTGCACAGCTTCGGACCGTTGGCGCGCGCTGGCCATGGCGGCTGTGGGATCAATCAGCGCGGCCAATGCAGTGGCGGTGCTGTCATCCAACATGTGGTCCAGCCGGGTGGTATGGTCTGGATCAGCCAAAAATCTGTCGCGCGCGTCATAGGCCAGCTTGGCGGCCTCTGCCTCGATATGGGCGCGATCGGCCCCCCAAGGGTCCATGGCGGCGATGTCGAATTTGGACAAAATATTCAACATCAACAACGCGGTGGCCCCTTGGCCGTTTGGGGGGTGTTCCACCAAAGTGCGCCCGCCATAGGTCCCCGCGATGGGCGTGGTGTATGTGCAAGCCACATCCGCGAAGTCATCCAAGGTGTGCACGCCGCCCTGGCTGCGCAATGTGGCCACCATGTCTTCTGCCACCGGGCCGGTGTAAAACCCGTCGCGGCCTTGGGTGGCGATCTTTTCCAACACATCCGCTTGGGCGGGGGACGCAAACATGGCCCCGGCCTGGGGCGCTTTGCCATTCAACAAATAGAAATCTTTGGCCTTGCCTTGCAAGACGGGCCCGCAGTCTTCCCAGTCAAAGGCAACCCGCGGGGCCACCGGAACGCCTGCGCGGGCGTAGTGAATGGCAGGGGCCAAAACGGTGTCCAAACCCAGGTGGCCGTGGTCTTGCGACAGCGTGCAAAACGCGTCGATGGCACCGGGCAGGGTCACAGCGTGGGCAGAATGAAGGGGCACGGTGCTGTGACCGTCTTGGCGCAGACGGTCCGCATCGCTGGCCGCCGGGGCTGCCCCTGATCCGTTGAGCGCCACGATTTCTTTGCCCGGGCCTTGGTGGATCAGCGCGAACATATCGCCGCCGATGCCAGTCATCTGTGGTTCACATATGCCCAATAAGACCGCCCCGGCAATGGCGGCATCGACCGCATTGCCGCCAGATTTCAAGATGTCCAAGCTGGCCTGTGCCGCCAAAGGGTGGGATGTTGCCACCATCCCATTTTCGGCAAAGGTTGCAGAACGGCCAGGTCTGTGAAAGTCGCGCATTTTGGTTGGGTCCACGTTGTGTTGACGTAAACTCTAGCACCCAAAAGCAGCGCGGCGAATGTTTTTTCGATGACCCCTTAGGGTGGAAAAGACAGCGTTAAATCCGTGCCCACCCCGCCTGAGCTGATCGTGACATCAGCCGCAAGCGTGCGCATCAGGGGAAATCCATACCCGCGTTCGGCAACTTCGTCGCGCTGCATGGAAAGTGGCATGGCATGGGCAAACCCGCGACCTTTGTCACGGACGGTGCAGTGTACGCCAATGTCAACGCCCGCGCGAATTTCAACGGTCCCGTGGCCCGCCCCGGAATAGGCATGGTCCACCACATTGTTGATCGCTTCCGCCAGGGCAATTTCGATGTCCGCGACGTGTTGGGAATGTTGCGCGATGAACTGAATGCAATCGTGCAGGGCAGAGGCGGCTTCTTGGGGCGAGTTTTGAAAATGCCGGGTCAAAAGCGCAGTCATGATGCCCCGTCGGCCATACCGTGAATTTTGAAGATTTGGTCCATTTTGGTCAGCCGGAACACTTTTGTAACCACAGGCGAAAGATGGGCCAATTCCAACGGGCGATCTTGGCCCATGGTCCGTGACAGCGCAACGATTGCGCCCAACCCTGAACTGTCCAGAAATTCCACCGCTTGCAGGTCAAGCCGCAGGGGCCCTTGCGTGTCCAAGATGACCTTCCGCATCGCTTCTTTAAATCCCAGCGTGTGCAAGGCATCCAAACGCGGACCTTCGGGTGTCACCACAGTCACGGCGTTTTCTTGAGAAAGAGTCAGCTGCATATCTTGCCTTCCTTATCTGCAAGGCCGACCATAGGCGGCAATGGTGAACAAAAGTTGGACGGGAGAGATAAAATGGAATCAGTCTTCATTTGCGGGTCCGCGCGCACTGCCATGGCCGGGTTGCAAGGGGCCTTTGCCAATGTGTCAGCGTCCGCTTTGGGGGGGGCTGCCATTTCTGGGGCCATGGTCGATGCCAGCATTGATCCTGCGGCCATTGACGAAATTCTGATGGGGTGTGTTTTGCCCGCAGGCCAAGGCCAAGCCCCGGCGCGGCAGGCGGGGTTCGCGGCGGGTTTGCCGGAAGCTGTGCCCGCCACCACGGTCAATAAGATGTGCGGATCGGGCATGAAAACCACCATGATGGCCGTGGACCAGCTTGCCCTGGGGCACAGCCAAGTGATGGTGGCGGGTGGTATGGAAAGCATGACCGCTGCGCCGTATCTGTTGCCCAAGATGCGCGGTGGCGCGCGGTTGGGGCACGGGGCGGTGCAAGACAGTATGTTCTTGGACGGCTTGGAGGATGCCTATGACAAGGGGCGCTTGATGGGCACCTTTGCAGAAGATTGCGCCGAACATTTTCAATTCACCAGGGATGCCCAAGACGAATATGCACTGCGGTCCCTGTCGCGGGCCAAGGCGGCCATCGAAGACGGGGCGTTCGCATCCGAAATCACGCCGGTCGTGGTGCCCAATCGCAAAGGCGATGTGACGGTGGCCACCGATGAACAGCCCGGCAATGCGCGACCGGACAAGATCCCACACTTGAAGCCTGCGTTCCGCGATGGTGGAACAGTCACTGCGGCCAATTCATCGTCCATATCGGACGGGGCAGCGGCGCTTGTGTTGGCCACGGGCCCTGCCGGGCTGACACCGCGGGCGCGTGTGGTGGGCCATGCCAGCCACGCCCAAGCGCCTGGGTGGTTCACAACAGCGCCCGTTCCGGCGGCGCAAAAGCTGCTGTCGCAGGTGGGCTGGACGGTGCAGGACGTCGATCTGTGGGAGGTGAACGAGGCGTTCGCCGTGGTGCCCATGGCGTTTATGCGGGAAATGGAACTGTCGCCGGACATTGTGAATGTGAATGGCGGGGCTTGCGCCTTGGGGCACCCAATTGGGGCGTCTGGCGCGCGGATCATCGTGACCTTGCTGCACGCATTGGAAGCCCGCGGGCTGAAGCGGGGCGTTGCGGCCATTTGCATCGGCGGGGGCGAAGGGACAGCCATCGCCATCGAACGGGTGTGACGCCGTGCGCATCGACTATGCAGAAACGGGTAAAATCATTGCGGCCCTGACCCACGATGAAACGGACGTGGTTGCCTTGATGGCAACCGTGGCGTGCGAATTGCATCACGCCGATCAGCGGTTTGATTGGACGGGGTTCTATCGCGTGGTGGGGCCAGACGTCTTGAAGATCGGCCCCTATCAAGGTGGACATGGGTGCCTGGTGATCCCGTTTTCGCGCGGCGTTTGCGGCGCAGCAGCGCGCACGGGACAAGCGCAGTTGGTGGATGACGTTGATGCATTTGCGGATCACATCGCCTGTTCCACGTCGACACGGTCAGAAATCGTTGTGCCGGTGCGCGACAAGGACGGAACCCTTCTGGGCGTGCTGGACATCGACAGCGACCAAAAAGCCGCCTTCGACACGGCAGATGTGAACGGGTTGGACCGCATCTTGAAAGACGTTTTCGGGGGCTAGCGATCACCCAAAGTATGGTCTTCGGTGCAGCTGTCGTTCCGGCTGCAAACCGTGTTCCGTGGTGGCTTCACGCTGCCGTGAAAATTTCTTGCTTTTTTTCACCGACTCGTCCACCGTGAAAAAAGCAAAGAAATTTTCACGGGGATTCCATGTTTCAGGCCGCAGACAGTCACACGCTTGGCGCCGATATTCGGGCATTGCGCAAGGCACGCGGGCTGACTTTGGCGGACCTTGCAGACCAATTGGGGCGTTCTGTCGGATGGCTAAGCCAGGTGGAACGGGACATGTCCGACCCCGGTGTTGATGATTTGCGCGACTTGGCAAAGGCCCTGGACATATCGGTGTCCAGTCTGTTTGCGTCGGGTCCCGCTGCGGTGGAAGACGCAGGCGTGGTGGTGCGTTCCGGCAGCCGCCGTCCCATTGGCAACCGCGAAAACGGGCTGATGGAAGAACTTTTGTCCCCAGATTTGACCGACGATTTCGAAGTGGTGCATTCTACTTTTGCCCCAGGCGCGCGCTTGGCCAGTCCTGCCCAACGACCCACGCAAGAGGTGGGATATATCGTGTCTGGCACGCTGCGTGTGTGGATCGGACAGCGATCTTATGTGGTGAACCAGGGCGACAGTTTCCGCATTCGCGGTGAAGAATACAGTTGGGAAAACCCTTCAGAAACAACCCCTTGCGTTGCGATCTGGGTGATCGCGCCGCCGGTGTATTAAGGAAGCTGCGCCATGGTCACAGGGTCTTGTTTATGTGGGGCAGTGGCCTTTGAGGTTCACGGCGATGTGCGTCCGCCTGTGGCGTGCCATTGCACCCAGTGCCGCAAAACAACGGGGCATTATTGGGCAGCGGCGTCTGCTGCCAGCGACGCGATTTCCGTTGTCGGTGACGTGGCGTGGTTCCGGTCCAGCCCCACAGCCGAACGGGGGTTTTGTCCCACATGCGGGTCCACCTTGTTTTGGCGGCTGGACGGCGAAGGGCGCACATCTTTTTCCGCTGGGGCCATTGATGGACCCACGGGCATGGCGCTTCAAAAACACATCTTTGTCGCTGACCAAGGCGACTACTACGAAATTGCGGAACAAGCACCGCAAAGGGAGAACTGAAAATGGCTGACTTTCCGACGACTGCGCGGGTTGTGATTATTGGCGGTGGCGTAGTGGGCACCTCTGCTTTGTACCATTTGGCCAAGGCGGGCTGGACCGATTGTGTCTTGCTGGAAAAGAACGA